>CAXYKR010000365.1:0-16781 GCA_964277815.1 uncultured Mucilaginibacter sp.
GTATACAAATTTTTGGCAGCGATATTAACAGTATGCGTACCGCTACCGAAATTGCTACGCTGGCTGGTCCCGACCTGATGGATATTAATTACGGTTGCCCGGTAAAAAACGTGGCCTGCCGCGGTGCGGGAGCCAGTTTGCTGCAAGATATTGATAAGATGGTGGCCATGACTAAGGCAGTGGTAGAGGCCACCCATTTGCCTGTAACCGTTAAAACGCGTTTAGGCTGGGACGATAACACTAAAAACGTTTACGAGGTGGCTGAGCGCTTACAGGATGTAGGTATCAAAGCTCTGACTATACACGGCCGTACCCGCGCCCAGATGTATAAAGGCGTGGCCGACTGGACACTGATTAGAGAGATTAAGAAAAACCCACGTATACAGATACCTATTTTTGGTAACGGCGACATTGATTCGCCCGAAAAAGCGGCCAACTGGCGTCTGGAGTACGGGGTGGATGGGATGATGATTGGCCGGGCTGCTATTGGTTACCCCTGGATATTCAGAGAGGTGAAACACTTTTTTGAAACCGGTGAGCATCGCGAAAAGCCAACCATAGCCGAGCGTATTGATGCCTGCAAAACCCATCTCGAAAAATCGATTGAATGGAAGGGGCCAAAAACGGGTATTTTTGAGATGCGCAGGCATTACTCAAACTATTTTAAAGGGCTGGATAATTTCAAAGAGTTTAGGATGAGAATGGTGTGTACCGAGAACCTGGAAGAGCTTTATGAGATTTTGTGGCAGATAAATGAGAAATATACGCCTATAATGGCTTGATTATTGATTTTGTAAGGTATACATTTGAATATGGCAACTACTACAATAACAGATGGGGTTAGGGTTTCGGTTGAGACGCAGTACCAGCCAGAGTATTCTAATCCGGCAAACGAGCACTTTATGTTTGCCTATAAAATATATATTGAAAATTTAAGCGATTACACTGTACAGTTGATGCGCCGCCACTGGCATATTTTTGATTCGAACGGCACACGCCGCGAGGTTGAAGGTGAGGGTGTGGTAGGTCAGCAGCCGGTGATTGAACCTGGTGAGTCGCATGAGTACATTTCAGGTTGTAATTTAAAGACAGATATGGGCAGCATGAAAGGTGAGTACCAGATGCTGCGCCTGATGGATAATGCATCTTTTGATGTGCAAATACCGGAGTTTTACTTAATTGCGCCTTTTAAGATGAACTAATGTTGTGTTAAGACCTTTTTTAAGCCTCGGTTAACTCAAACCGGGGCTTTGTTTTTTTTATCGATTTGTAAAACGTCGGATAATCCCAGCTGCAAAACTTAATCAGCTATACAACTGTTGATTGTAAAACTGTAACAGTAAGATGGCTAAAATTATTGTATTGTCCGAAGCGCCTGATAACCGCAAATTATACTTCAACACCGACCATATCCTGTATTTTTATGAAGTGCAGGATTTTGACGGCAACACCACCAAAGTTTTCGCCGGAGATAGTAATTACGACGTAACGGAGTCTGCTGAAACTATTAAGCAGCTCATTGAAAATGCTTAAAAAAACAAACCCTGCTTGTGTTGGCAAGCAGGGTTTGTTTTTTAAGAACTCTTATTAGTTACGACGGCTATTCAGCAATTGCACATAATATAACAACGTAGCCAGTGAACTCAACGCAGCAACTACGTAGGTCATAGCAGCCCACCATAAGGCATCCTTAGCTTCATCATGCTCCTGGCGGGTTTGCATAATGCTATGGTTATTGTCTAGCCAGGCCAGTGCCCTTCGGCTGGCGTCAAACTCTACCGGCAAGGTTATAAAGCTAAACGCGGTTACTACGGCTAAAGCTAAAACACCTATCAACAATACCAATGTATTGCCCGAAAAAACTAGTAGTATCACACCAATCATCAGCGTCCATTGGGTAAGGGTAGAAGCTGTCTGCACAATAGGTACCATGGCCGACCGAAACCTTAACCAGCTATATGATTTGGCATGCTGAACAGCATGACCGCACTCGTGGGCAGCAACGGCTGCTGCAGCTACGCTACGGCTATGATATACATCGTCGCTTAAGTTTACGGTACGGTTATCAGGATTGTAATGGTCGGTCAGTTGTCCTTCTACCGATATTACCTGTACATCATTAATGCCATGGTCGCGCAACATACGCTGGGCCACCTCAGCCCCCGAGAGGCCTGATGATAAACTGATTTCCGAATATTCTTTAAACTTGCTTCTAAACCGCCATTGTACCCCAAAGCTTATCAAGGCGATTAATATCATGAGCAGCCAACCCGAACTGAGGCCGCCTACCTGAGCTATAATCAATAATAAATTATCCATATTTCTTGCTTGTATAAACAAAAAACATCAAAAAGCATTCCGTGAGGTCAAAATCTGCAACAGCAAACCTCAGATGAATAAAGATGCCAATTATGCAGGCAAAGTATGTTAAATTGACGCTTAGTTATTAGAAAGTAATTAGAGATGTACCTGTGTATGTTATAGTTACTGTATGTTGCTGTCTGCACTTGCAGACGGCGAAGCGGTGCTTTTCAGAATAAGGTAGCCAACGCTGGCCGCTATAACTGAGGCAATGAGGATACCGTATTTGGCTTCGTCGACCATAACCTGTTCTTTAAAGGCCAGGGCTGATACAAAGAGCGACATGGTGAAGCCAATACCTGCCAGGGCTGCTACGCCGGCAATATGTTTCCAGGTGGCTGCTTCGGGCAATACGCCCATTCGGGTTTTTACCATTAGCCAGGTAAACAGGAGGACGCCGGTAAATTTACCTACCAGCAACCCGGTAACAACACCGATGCTCACCGGATTAATAATGGTGCTGAAGAAATCTGAGCCTATAACAATCCCTGCATTAGCCAGTGCAAACAAAGGCATAATTATAAAGGCCACCCAAGGATGCAGGGAATGTTCAATTTTTTGAAGCGGTGTTTGCGCTGCCAAACTTAACTGCTTTATTTCTTCAATAATTCTATGTTGTGTGGGAGTGGTAAGTGTACTGTTGTCGGGTATTTGATGCTCAAAGTCGTAAGACAGCTGCCGTAATTTACCGGCGTATACTTTCTCTTCAACAATAGTACGGGCCGGGATGGTAAAAGCCACCAATACGCCGGCAATGGTAGCGTGTATGCCCGATAACAAAAAGCCAACCCAAACGTCAAATCCTATAATGAGGTAAAAGGCCGTGTTGCGTACACCTAACGCGTTACCGGCAATAAGTAGCAACAGAAACCCGAAGCCTATGCTGAGCGGTACTATTTGCAGGTTAGAACTGTAAAAAAACGCGATGACCAGCACCGCGCCCAAATCATCGGCTACTGCCAGTGCCGATAAAAAGACTTTGACTGATGCAGGTATATGCTTACCCGCTACAGATACCAATGCCAGGGCAAAGGCAATATCGGTAGCCATAGGTATGCCCCATCCGTGGGCCGATGCAGTATTACGGTTAATTAAGAAATAGATGGCTGCAGGTACCAGCATTCCGCCCAAAGCTGCTACCATAGGCAATGCGGCTTTACTTAGGCTGGATAATTCGCCGGCCATAAACTCACGCTTAAGTTCGAGACCAATCACAAAAAAGAAGATGGCCATCAGTCCATCATTAATCCAGATGTGTAGCGGATGTTTGAGTTCGTAACTATCAAAACTTAATGTGAATTCAATCTCCCAAAAATGGTGATAACTTTTGCTGAAAGGGGAGTTAACCCAAAAAATGGCCAGTATTACCCCCAATAACAATACTAAGCCACTGGTGTACTCATGGTGTATAAACCGGTTTATTGGTTTCAGTATTTTATCAATGGGTAGTTGAGGTATCGCCATCAGCTTAAATTTATACAAGCCGTACTGGCTTTCAATTTATGTTATAAAAAAGTCACCAGCCGCTCTAACGCCATTCCGCGGGAGCCTTTAATTAATACAGTGCTGTTGGTAATGGGCTGGTCTTGTAATCCGGCTATGGCATCCTCTGCAGTTTCGTAAAAAGTAGCGCCTTCGTGGCCGGCTTTTAATAGCGAAAACTCTTTACCCACAAAAATGACTTTAGCCCCGGCAGTTGCCAATGCTGCTTTTAAAACGGCTTCGTGCTCGGCAGCAGCCTCATCACCCATTTCAAACATATCACCCAATATCATTACTTTTTGGGCTGCCTGCATTTTGCTCAGGTTATCAATGGCAACCATCATACTGCTCGGATTTGCGTTATAATAATCGCAAATAAGTGTGTTGGTAGTGGTTTTTAAAATTTGCGAACGGTTATTTTTAGGCTGATAGCCCTCAACTCCTGCATTAATTTGCTCCGGGCTTAATTTAAAATAATGGCCAATGCAAATGGCTACCAGCACATTATCTAAATTATAATCACCGGTTAATTGCGTAGCGGCATGATGCTCTTTGGTATCATTAGCGGTTTTCCAGTTTAAAGCCAGATAGGGGGCGCTGTCGGCCAAGTTGCCGCTAATGGTGTTTTGGGCGCTGGTCCGGCCGTAATATTCAACGTTCACCAAGCCCCGCGTTTCTTTCATCAGCATCAGGTCGGGGCTATCGCTGTTTACAAAAGCAACGCCATTGGTGGCTTTCAGGTAATCATACATTTCGCCTTTGCCTATTTTAACACCTTCTACACCGCCAAAACCTTCTAAATGTGCTTTGCCCACGTTGGTAATTAAACCGTGCGTAGGCTGGGCAATAGTGCATAGCAAAGCAATTTCTTTTTGATGATTAGCGCCCATTTCAATAACCGCCATCTGGTGCTGGCCGGTGATAGATAAGATGGTAAGCGGTACACCAATATGATTATTTAAGTTGCCCTGCGTAGCCAGCGTATTAAATTGCTGTGTTAAAACCGCATTAATCAGTTCTTTGGTAGTAGTTTTACCATTGGTGCCGGTAAGGCCAATCACCGGTATCTGTAATTGTTTACGATGATGGCGGGCCAAGTCCTGCAGTGTGCTCAAAACATCATCAACCAGTACACAACGGTCAGACGTGCGGTAAGCGGCATCGTCTATCACCGCATAGGCAGCGCCAGCCTCTAAGGCTTGTGCCGTAAAAGTGTTGGCGTCAAACTTATCGCCTTTTAAGGCAAAAAATAAACTGCCCGGTGCAATTTTGCGGGTATCCGTACTGATGACAGGATGTTGCAGGTAAAGCTGGTAAAGTTCTTGGATGGCCATGCGCAAATATAAAACAGAATTGTGCTAAATAAACGCATAACTGTTAGCGCTGTTTGCTTAGCGCCAGCCTAAGATGTATATCTCTTTACCGATGTGGTAAAGCGCAAAGCCAAAAAACAGTATCGCAATGCCGGTATTGATGAACTGGGTGCTTAATTCAAACTTATTTTGAATATACCTGGCTGACTTAGCATAAATAAACAAACACAAAAAAGCACCGGCAGCCGACCCTAAACTAAAAACACCTAAGGCAAACAAGCCGGGCAAAATCCACTGGTGTGCTAACAGGTAGGTGCCGGCTATCATCCAGAACGGAATTTGCATAGGGTTGATGATACCCAGTAAAATACCGTAACGGATGCTTTCGCGGTCGGAGTATTTGGCTTTAGGCGGTTTTTTACGGTTGAGCCAGGTTATAATGCCGAGTGTGCTGAAAAGAAGAACCATGACCCAGTCGATAATGGTTTCGACGTGTGGCTGTACTGACAGCCATTTGGCTGCCTGCATGATAAAGAAGGTGAAAAAAAACTCGGTACACGAAAAAGCAATAATAAACCGCAGGGCCTGACGCATCCCGCGATTTATGGCAATTTGTGTTAAGGTAAGATTGATATTGCCCGGGGGAATATAACCAATAAAGTTGACTACCAACCCCAGAACGAACGTCAGGAAAATCATTGTTCAAAAGTAAGTCGAAAATTGAATACCGAACAAGCAAATTTGTTTGAGTTAGCCCCAAATTTAGAGTTTCTTTGCATTTTCATTAATAAAAGCTGCTATAAATGTCTGCTGATAGAGTTATTTCGCTGTTGCCTGCCGCAACAGAAATTGTTTGTGCCCTGGGTTTGGAAAGTAAACTGGTAGGCCGGTCGCACGAGTGTGATTACCCCGAAAGTGTAAAACAGCTGCCGGTTTGTTCGTACGACCGGATAGGCGCTCACTTAACCAGCGTGGAAATCGACCAGAAGGTAAAGCAGCTTTTCACCAATGCACTTTCGGTATACGAGGTAAACAGCGAGTTGATTAAACAGCTGAGCCCGGACGTGATTATTACGCAGGACCAATGTGCCGCTTGTGCCGTATCGCTCCCTGAGGTTGAACAGGCTTTGTCAGCAGACTTGGAGAAACCTGCGCAAATTATATCCTTGCAGCCCGATAGCTTAGACGGTATCCTGGATAACATCCGGGAGGTTGCAGCAGCCTTGAACGCTGTAAAGGCGGGCGATGAACTGATAGAGGAATTACAGGAACGCATAGATATCATTCAGCATAAACTACGTTTCATCGAAAAAAAGCCAACCGTAGCCTGCATTGAATGGCTGGAGCCTTTAATGACGTCGGGTAATTGGGTACCCGAACTGGTAACCATTGCCTGCGGCACCCCTATATTGAGTGAGGCCGGAAAACATTCGCCTTACATCAATTGGAGTGACCTGCGCGAACAAGACCCGGAAGTGATTGTGGTCATGGCTTGCGGCTTTTCGGTAGAGCGTACACTGAAAGAAATAAGTACCCTGTTGCAACTACCCGGCTTTTCCGATTTACAAGCCATCAAAAACAAGCGCTTTTACATCGCCGATGGTAACCAATATTTTAACCGCCCCGGCCCACGCATTGTAGACTCCATCGAGATTTTGGCTGAAATTATTAACCCAAAGCAGTTTATTTTTGGTTATGAAGGGGAGGGGTGGATTAAGTTTGAGGTGTAGGTTTTTTAAATGTTGAGTTGGCTATAAATAGTTCGAACAAGATTTCTCGCTATCGCTCGAAATGACAGTGGGGGTTTTAGGAATGTATATTGTTTTAAGTGAGTCAGCAAAATTAGAATGTGGAACTATAATTTCTTTATTTACATCGTCGCTAATAGAGACAAAAGTGTATTGTACATTGGAGTGACTAACGATTTGCAAAGAAGACTGACTGAGCATTATGACAACCGAGGTAGTTCGACAACATTTGCCGGAAAATATCACTGTTACTATTTGCTTCACTACGAACGTTTCAGTGACATTGAGCATGCAATAAGTAGAGAAAAGGGACTTAAGAAATGGAGCCGCGAAAAGAAAATAAATCTCATCAAGCAAGATAATCCAGAATTGAAGTTTTTGAATGATGATATTAAGTCTAATTGGTTTTTTTAATATAACCTTTCAATTTGTCATTTCGAGCGATAGCGAGAAATCTTGCTTCATCCATTACACGTTGGTCAGCCAAGAAGCGATGCACCCAAGTATTTAAAAAACAAAACTTAACCTGTCATTTCGAGTGATAACGAGAAATCTTGCTTCAACTGTTCTCCGCTGACAATACAATGAAGATAACCTACTTTATATCCTCACGCTCACTCCCGCATAAAAATTCCTCAACGGCGCAGGATTATAATAACGATTACCTACCGCATTGAGGTCATTACCCAGGCTGTACTTTTGGTTGAGCAGGTTATCGGCACCGGCATAAATATTTAACCGGGTTCGGTAGTGCCAGGGCACTTGCCAGCCAGCCTTGGCTTGTAACAAATGGTAACTGCCGGCATAAACCGTATTGGCATCATTAACAGGTAGGCGCGCGGTATAATTATGCTGTACAAACAAGTATACGGATTGAGGTAGTCTGAACTGCAAGCTGCTTACCGCCACTTGCCGGGGTACGCCGGTTAGGCGGTTGCCCGAGTAGTCTACATTATTAATATTATACTGCCGGAAGTTAAAACCATTATACGTAAACGCTTCGTTAAATTGAAGTCCCCTTAATATTCCCGAATTTTTAGGGCTAATAATCCAGCTAGTAAAGTTTAATTCAAACCCAGTTTGTTTGGTACCGCCTGCGTTCACAAAATAGTCGGTTTCGTTGGTGTTGCGTTGGTTCACAATGGTGTTGTTGAGCCGGTAATAAAACACAGATGCATCCAGCATCAGGCTTTCATTGTTGTTACGCAGGCGCAGACCGGTTTCGTAATTCCATCCGGTTTCGGGCTGCAAAGCGGTGTTGATAACATTATTGCTGGGCCTTACTTCGGCAATGGTAGGGGTAGAGTAGCCCCGGCTAACGGAGGCCCGCCCAATAAAGTTACGGCTAAACTCGTACGACAAGGCAACACGCGGCATCAATTGCGGATTAAAATTGCGGGTATTCAAATCGCTTTGATTAAGCGGGAAAGTGTTTCTGAATTTGTATTGATAGTAATTCAAACTCAACGCAGCTTCAACGTTTAAGCGTCGGTAAAAAGTAGCGGCATAACGTGCAAATACAAACCGCTGGTTAGTGTTTACCTCATCTAAAGATTGCGGCTTACCGGCTACACCCTGCAAATTGTCATAGTTGTTGATGTCGGCGTTGGTTTGCTGCCACTCGGCGCCCAGGTTTAATTTCCACTCTGCTTGCGTTGGTAAACTGTGTAACTCAAAATAAGTGCGGGCACCGTAAGTGCCTTCGTTACGCTGCTCGTAATTGGTTATAAACGGATTGTCAAAGTCTACTTTGGAACCGAACACGGTAGCCACGTTACGGATGCGGTTGCTTAAGCGGATTTCATTCACCAAACCGCCGTACAACATTTTGGTACGGATGCCGATATTCTGCTGGATAGCTCCGGGTACAGCAGCCGTTGCCGGGCGAGCGGCTCGCGGATTAGCATCAAATTGTGCCAATGTTAAACCACCGGGTGTTTGATATTTTAAGTCGGAGTAAAAGCCGATTATCCTCAATTGGTTGGTTTGCCCATATTTGAACTTATCGACCAATTGCAGGTAATGCCGCTGCATATAGCTATGGTCGCGGTAGCCATCGTAAGTTTGGTAGCTTTGTTTAATGTTTAATTCATTACGTTTCCATACCTGGTTAACGGCAACATTTTCATGGAATAAAGCGTACGAGCCGGCATTAAGATTAATGGCTGTATAGCTGCTATCAGTAAGGCGGTTAACCGGATTAATCAGCACCACGCCGCCCGAGTTGGCACCGAACAAACTGCCATCAGGTCCTTTTAATACTTCAAGGCTATGCAAACTGCTTACATCAAGCGCATTTAAATAAGTGTTGCCCCCGGCATCGGTAAGCGGCATCTCATCAAAATAAATTTTAACGTTGCGCACCCCAAACGGCGAGCGCAGCAAACTGCCCCGGATAGATAAACGATAACTGCCTGGTGTACGCTCTTCCATGCGGATGCCCGGCAGGGTATTCATGGCGCTCACCAAAGAATTGTTGGGTTGTAAGCTTAACTGACCTGCGCTTAAAACCCCGACTGAGGCCGGTACTTGAATCAGGCGCTGCTCAGATAGATATCCCCTAACCGTTACGGATTGCAGTTGCTGGGTACTATCCCGCTGCAACGTGTCGCGTTGCTGCGCCCACGTAGTTGAGCTTAAAAGAACCAATAATAAAATGAGCGTAAACGGTTTAATCATCGCAAGAAATTAGGTACTGAATAAGGAGTTCGCCAAAAGACCTCATCCTGAAAGCTGCCAAGGTACAGCTCGCGAAGATGAGGTCTTTAAAATCAAAAAATGCAGTTTTTACTTTTCAGCGCTTACACGCCATATCTTATTACCCGAATCGTCGGCCACCAGCAGGGCGCCATCTTTGGTGGTAGCCACGCCAACCGGGCGGCCATAAACCTCATTGTTAGCCGCGTTGGCTACAAAGCCGGTTAAAAAATCTTCGGGCTTACCGGGCTTGCTGCCGCTAAAAGGTACGGCCACTACTTTATACCCTACCAGCTTTGAACTGTTCCACGAGCCATGCTGACCAATAAAGGCGGCATTTTTGTATTTATCGCCAAATTTATTGCCGTCGTAAAAAGCCAACCCTAATGATGCTGTGTGCGAGCCTAAGGCCACATCCGGTACAATGGTTTTCTTTACCATGTCGGGGCGTTGGCCTTTCAGGCGTGGGTCTTCATGCTGTCCAAAGTAAGCATAAGGCCAGCCGTAAAAGCCACCTTCTTTTACACTGGTTAAATAGTCGGGTACCAATTCGTCGCCCAACTCGTCACGTTCGTTAACTGCGGTCCATATCGTGTTAGTGCCCGGAAAAAAGCCAACGCCTACCGGGTTGCGTAAACCGCTGGCATAAATCTTTTCGTTAGAGCCATCCAGGTTAATCACCAGGATGTCGGCACGGCGGGCCTCGTTAGCTAAACCATGTTCGGCAACGTTACTGCCCGAACCTACTGTAATATAAATCTTGGTACTGTCTTTACTCACCAACAGGTTGCGGGTCCAGTGGTTATTGTAACCGCCGGCCGGCAGTTTCAAAATACGCTGGCCGGGACGGGTAATGCGGGTATCGCCGGCACTATAAGGGTAGCGCCATAAACCATCGGTGTTGGCTACATAAAACCATTTGCCTACCACAGCCATACCAAAGGGCTGGTTTAGTCCGCTCAAAAATAAACCCTTATTGTCTATTACGCCGTCACCATTACGGTCGCGCATAATGACGATAGTATTCGGACTTTCGCCCATATTTTGAGATTCGGTTTTGCCGCTTAGTTTTGATTGTGCCTTTTTTAGGCCCGAAGCTTCGGTAGTAGCCAGTGCCGCAAATACATCACCGTTAGGTGCTACATAAACGTTGCGCGGGTTATTTAAATCTTCGGCAAATAACGTTACTTTAAAGCCTTCCGGCGCAGTAGGAGTTTTGCCTTTGGGCCAGCCAATTACATTGCAAAAAGTTGAAGTAGATTTAGTAGCGTAAGGGGCCGGTAAACTCACTTGCTGGCCCGCAGCGTTGGCAGTGGTATCTGCCTGGCTCGGGTCGGGCTTTTTTTGTTGCGAGCAACTGCTGAGTATTGTAGCAGCCGTTACCGAGGCGAATAGTAAATGACTTCTTTTCATATGGAGTGTGTTCGTTGTTGTAACAACAATTTAACCTATAGGATAAGTTATTGTTTGAAGGTATCTCCAGCCAGCGTTGTCAGTTCTTCTATCGCTTTTTGATTAGTAGATAATGAAAGCCTAATTGTACAGATGACAGCTCACCGCTAAATTGTGAATAATTGGTGTTCTTTGCTGGTAAGCCATAGGTAGCATAAACCTCATACCGCTTGTCGATTATTGCCCCAACTTTGCCTATGAAGTTGTACCAAATATTCTCTACCCCCTTTAGTGCGTTATCATCAATATATCTGTCAGGGTTTGAGTAGTAGCGGCCGTACTCATTTTTGGTATAAGCCGATATATTGTAGGATAGACCTGCACCAGCATAAATCTTAAAACCACTGGTATTATAAAAGTTAAACAATACCTGCGGCACTACTGACGCTGTGTATATATTAAGTAGCCTCACATAACTTCCTTGGCTAAATTCCGGGGCAAAGGATCTAACTTCATGAGCACTGCCACTGAGCATTAATTCGCCCCTAAAGATAATGCGACCTACATTGGCATTGGGCAGAAGATCAGCGCCTATGCTCACAAACGGTAATATTTTATCCTTGTGTGTAGCATTATCGACCGCCAGTGGCGAATGACCAACGTAGCTGAGCATACTTCGGCCAATGCCGCCGCCCACAAAAGCATTAACTCCGAACGATGTTTTACCGGGATTTTTGGTATTGCCGTTTATCGCATCAACGATCTTAATCAGCGCCGACTCGTTGTAATCGGTGGTCTGTATTTTATTGATCAGCTTTTGGTCTTTGGGACGATAATATACAGCATACTTGGTTAGCTGCTTACGAAAGCCGGTGCTGTTAATTACCTGGTCGGTATGTTGCGCGTCAAGATATACGTGATGGCTCAGCTCAAATGGCGTTTCGCTGGCGTTCCGTAACAGGTATCGACTCTTTATTTTGTCTACATAGGAGTAAAAAGTCAGGTATCTTCCCTGGCTAATTACTCTTAAAAGAACCGTCTCTTTTATTGAAGAACTATCTATACCGGCCTTTAAATAATTAAAATTGGAACCGTCTTGTGAAAGTGCCACTGTGTGCCGTTCAAAAGTCTCCATGCCGGTTAATGTGAACGAATTGATACTGTCGATCACGTACAATCGTATGGCGTGGTCATTTTGATGGTCCTTAAAAGTTACCGAAGTAGGGTTTTGTGCCCACTCACGCTGGTCGATATATCCTTTTATCGTATCACCTTTGTCAGATATAATATATCCTGGTTTAAAATTGGTTTGCGCGAAGCAATTCAGGCCGCTAATTAGCAGCGAAAAGATGTAAAAAAAGGATTTCATGTGAATATTTGTTCAAGGGTATTGGTGGGGGGATATCAAGTTAAAACTTTAAAAACTTATCCACCTGTTCATCAACAAACTTCACTGTTTTTTCTTCGAACAAATTGCCGTCGGCGTTCATCTCTTTACGGATATTGGGTATATGCAGGCGCAGCGGTAATACATGCATGTGCAGGTAACTGCATATACCCGAAAAATGCTCAACGCCGCGCACGTTGCCATAAGTACCGGATGACAGGCCAACCAATGCCGCTTTTTTATCATAAAAACTATCCGGAAAGGTGCAGGCGTCAACAAAGGCTTTTAAAATGCCCGGGAAGCTACCGTTATATTCGGGTATCAAAAATAAAAATTTTTGTGTGCCTGTGATAAGTTGCTGTATGGGCTCAAAAGCCGCGCTGCGGCTGCCAAACATATCGGTTTGTATAAAGTTGGCAGGGAGTTCGGCCATAGACAGCAGGTTGGCCTCTGCACCTTTATTTAACATCTGTTTTTGATAATATTTAGCTAATTTTAGAGTTGAACTTGCAGGGCGATTGGTAGAGGCAATGATGGTAATCATTAAAAAAGTGTTTATAAGTTAGACGAACATGCCGGGCTGTCGAATTGTTTAAATTCGTATCTTTACACCCCTGGTTATAACAAGGCGAAAGTATAAATTTTTGCTTTACCTTGTAAACCAGGAAAAGGCAAGGTGCTGTAAATTGTGAGGTATAAAAATGAGTAAAATTATAGCTTTAGCTAATCAGAAAGGTGGGGTGGGTAAAACAACTTCGTCTATAAATCTGGCTGCAAGTTTGGCCGTATTAGAATATAGAACGTTGCTGGTAGATGCCGACCCGCAGGCCAACTCAACGTCCGGTATCGGCTTTGATCCCCGTACCATCAAAAACAGCATTTACGAGTGTATTATTAACCAGATAGACCCGGCTGAGGCTATCCAGAAAACGGAAACGCCCAACCTGGATTTACTGCCCGCGCATATTGATTTGGTAGGAGCCGAGATTGAGATGATTAACCTTACCGACCGTGAGTACAAAATGAAAGCCATTTTGGACAAAATACGCGACCAGTATGATTTTATCATTATTGATTGCTCTCCATCATTAGGTTTAATTACCATCAATGCGCTAACTGCGGCCGATTCGGTAATTATACCGGTGCAGTGCGAGTATTTTGCTTTAGAGGGTTTAGGCAAATTGCTTAACACCATCAAAATAGTGCAAAACCGATTGAACCCGGAACTGGACATTGAGGGTATTTTGTTAACCATGTACGATGTAAGGTTGCGCCTGTCTAACCAAGTGGTTGAAGAGGTGCGTACGCATTTTGAAGATTTGGTTTTTGATACCATTATACAGCGTAACACCCGCCTTAGCGAAGCGCCAAGCTTTGGGGTGTCGGTAATTATGCACGATGCAACCTGTAAAGGCGCCATCAACTATCTGAACCTGGCCCGCGAAATTATCCGCAAAAACGGTTTAACAGAGTCGAAAGGCAAAGCAGCACCTGCCGCAGTTTAAATTAAGTAATGAGCGTAGAAAAAAAGAAAGCTTTGGGTAAAGGGCTGAGTGCATTGCTTGACAGTGCAGGCAGTACTAAACCTCAGTCTAATTATAATTCGCCCGAAACAGATGGTAACAAGCCGTCTGCCAATTTGGGTTCGGTTAATGAAATCCGGATTGCCGAGATTGAAATTAACCCTTACCAGCCACGTACTGATTTTGATGAGCAGGCACTGATTGAATTGGCCGAATCTATCAAAGTACAGGGCCTGATACAGCCTATTACCGTAAGGCGTGTAAACTCGCACTCGTACCAATTAATTTCGGGCGAGCGACGTCTGCGTGCATCCAAACGGGCCGGCTTGGTAACCATACCTGCTTACATCCGCACCGCTAACGACCAGCAAATGCTGGAAATGGCGTTGATTGAAAATATACAGCGCGAAAATCTGAATGCTATGGAAGTTGCCCTCAGTTTTCAGCGTATGCTGGACGAGTGTGACCTGAAGCAAGAGGAATTGGGGGAGCGGGTGAGTAAAAACCGGTCGACGGTGAACAACTACCTGCGCTTACTTAAACTGCCGCCCAGCATACAAGCTTCCATCCGCGATGGCGACATCAGCATGGGGCATGCCCGTGCCTTAATTACCATCACCGACCCGGTAAAACAAGTGCATTTGCATCAGCAAATTTTGCAGCACGGACTGTCGGTACGTAAGGTAGAAGAAATGGTGCGCGCCCTGCAGCATCATGAGGCACCCGCAAAAAAAGATGACCGTAAACCGGCCGCCGTACCATCTTATCAAATACAGAAGATACAGGACGATTTGGCCTCAAAATTTAGTACCAAGGTAAAACTGAAGGTAGGCAATAAAGGCTCAGGCAGTATCGAAATTCCATTTATGTCTGAGGATGATTTGAGCCGTATTTTACAAATGCTGGACTGGTAGTATGAACAGGTTAATTATTGGTTGTTTTTTTGCTTTTTTTTCGCTGGCTGCTTTTGCCCAAAAGCCGGACACCGTGAAGACCGTAAATCGTAAAGACAGCCTTAACCGTGTGGTCGATTCTGCCAAATCAAAACCCATTCTTCCGCAGGTATTTAATAAAAAAAATAAAAAGCAATACAATCCTGATAGTACCCACCTGCCCAGCACCGCAGTAAAGCGATCGTTGATGGTGCCTGGATGGGGGCAAATCTATAACAAACACTGGTGGAAAGTGCCGTTGATTTACGGGGGTATAGGCAGCTTTGTAACCTTCGCGATTATCAATAAGCGCGATGCGAAAAATTACTTAGAAGTTTACAAGCTTAAGCGAGATCCACTGCTTCCACGGCCTGACCCTGAATCTGAAGTTGGTCAATTATATGCACGTACATTAAGTTACGGTGCGCAGGCGCTGGCCGATGCTTCTAATGGCGCCGACCGTAATTTTCAGCTTTGTATTTTTGGTATTATAGGTGTGTGGGGTATTCAAACTATTGATGCCTACATTTTTGCTAAGTTTATACACTCTTATACCATGGACCGTGACCTGAGCTTTAAAATTGCACCGGGTATTATCACCGGGCCAACTTATGCATCTAACGGTATTCCTTCGGTAATGCCGGTATTAAAGCTTACCTTTAGCCTTAAGTAAACCACCTTACCATTATTTGTAAAATATAATCATTCGTCATCAATGAAAATTGCATTATTGGGTTATGGCAAAATGGGCAAAATCATAGAGCAGATTGCTCTGCAGCGCCAGCACCAGATTGTACTCAAAATAGATAAAAACAACCTTTACGAAGCCACTCCCGAAAACCTGAAACAGGCAGATGTGGCCATAGAGTTCAGTACACCATCATCTGTACTCGGTAACATCGACCGTTGTTTTGAAGCTGGCGTGCCTATCGTAATCGGCACTACCGGTTGGTACGAACAACTGAATGAAGTTAAAGAGAAGTGCCTGGCCGGTAACCATGCTTTGCTTTATGGTTCGAACTACAGCGTAGGGGTAAACATCTTTTTTCATGTTAACCGCATACTGGCTAAAGTAATGAATAACTATCCTTACTATGATGTACAGGTAGAAGAAATACACCATACCCAAAAGCTGGATGCACCAAGCGGTACGGCTATTACCATTGCCGAAGGTATACTGGATGGCCTGGATGCCAAGCAGCAGTGGAAAAACGTAGTAGTAAGTGATGATGCAGAGCCTGCTGAAGATACCGTTGCTGCGAACGAATTGCTGATAGAGTCGTTACGGATTGAAAACGTACCTGGTACGCATACTGTAATGTATGACTCGGAGATTGACACCATCGAATTCAAGCATACTGCGCATAATCGCAATGGCTTCGCATTAGGTGCTGTTTTGGCTGCCGAATGGCTGAAAGATAAAAAAGGATTTTTCCCGGTGACAGATATGTTTACCTTTAATGCCTGATTAACAGGTTATAATTAAATTAATATATGAATTGGAAATTCTGGGATAAGAAAAAAGATACGGATAACCCCAAGAAGAAGAAAAGTGCAGCCCGCGAGTGGACGGATGCCATTATTTTTGCGGTAGTTGCTGCTACACTGATACGTACACTTTTTATCGAAGCATATACCATTCCTACCGAGTCGATGGAGCGCTCGTTGCTGGTAGGCGATTTTTTATTTGTAAGTAAGGTTAATTACGGTGCCCGAACACCCATGACTCCTATCGCATTTCCATTTGCGCATCATACCATGCCGATCATTGGTACTAAAGCTTACTGGGATGGAGTAAAATTGCCTTATTACCGTTTGCCTGGCTTAAGTGAGGTAAAAAAAGGTGATGTTGTTGTTTTTAACTACCCAATGGAAGCTGATTCGCCGTATTATCGTCCGGTAGACAAACGCGAAAACTATATTAAGCGTTGCCAGGGTGCGCCCGG
>CAXYKR010000366.1:0-4475 GCA_964277815.1 uncultured Mucilaginibacter sp.
TATCTATTACAACCAGGTCATCAAGCCCGCTTTGGTGGGTTTAACCGGGCCTTGGATTTCGGGCGGTATTGAATTTAACTGGCCGCAGCATCACCGGCCAAGCACCTTTGAGCCGGTAGACTACCAAATTGCTGAGAATGCCGATGGCAGCAAAACAGTGTGGGTAAACGAGGTGGAACGTATGTTTGGCACCAAAGGTATGGCTGGCTTTACCTTGCATCCCGATAAAGCCTACCTGGAAATTAAAGCGCAGTTATTTAACCGTACACCATTGCCACAAACCTTTTTGTGGTGGGCTAACCCGGCAGTTAAAGTAAATGATGATTACCAGTCGGTTTTTCCACCGGACGTCAATGCCGTGTTTGACCATGGCAAGCGCGATGTGTCTGATTTTCCTATCGCCACGGGCACCTATTATAAGGTAGATTATTCGCCGGGGACTGATATTTCCCGCTACAAAAATATCCCGGTGCCAACGTCATACATGGCCATCAACTCCAAATATGATTTTATGGGTGGATACGAGCATGATAGCCGGGCGGGGCTGCTGCATGTGGCCAGTCATCATGAATCGCCCGGTAAAAAGCAATGGACTTGGGGATACGGTGATTTTGGCCAAGCCTGGGACCGTAATCTTACCGACGAAGACGGGCCATACATCGAACTGATGATCGGTGTATTTACCGATAACCAGCCCGATTTTTCGTGGCTGATGCCCTACGAAGAAAAATCGTTCACCCAATATTTTTTGCCTTACCGCGAACTGGGCGTTGTAAAAAACGCCAATCAGGATATACTTTTAAGTGCGGAGGTTAGGGCAGATAAGCTTGCCATTAAGGTTATGGTAACCTCGGTTCAGCAAAATCTTACTATTAATGTAAGTGTCGGTAAGGCCGTGCTATTCGTGCAAACGATTGACCTAACACCCGAAAATATTTTTGAGCAAATCGTCAGTCTGCCTACCGATTTAGATACAACAACTTATACGGTGGTTATCACCGACAGCTCAGGTAGCGAAGTACTTAAATATGCTACAGATGACGAAGTGAAAAATGAAATGCCTGCTGCTGCCAAACCGGCTTTGCTGCCACATGAGGTAGAAAACAACGAACAGCTTTTTTTAACCGGGCAGCACCTGGAGCAATACCGCCATGCTACTTATAGTCCGCTGCCTTATTATGAAGAAGCCTTAAAGCGCGATGGTAAGGACATCCGTTGTAACAATGCCTTGGGTGCATGGTATATGCGGAAAGGCAAATTTGAGCAGGCAGAACCTTTATTTCGTAAAGCGATAGCAACCATTACGGCCCGCAATCCCAATCCGTACGATGGCGAACCTTACTACAACTTAGGCTTATGCCTGCAATACCAGTGTAGGCTTACTGAAGCTTATGATGCTTTTTACAAAGCCACCTGGAGTAATGCCTGGAAAGACACGGCCTACTTTGCCATAGCGCAGATTGATGTTGCGCAAGAGAAATACAGTTTATGTTTAGAGCATATCAATCAGGCTCTTGACCGTAATGCGCGTAACAGCAAGGCTTGGGCATTAAAGATAACCGTACTGAGAAAGTTAGGCCAAGCAGAACAAGCACTGCAAGTATGTGCCGAAGCCCTAACACGCGACCGGTTTAATTTAAATGCGTTATTTGAGCAAATGCAACTTCACACTGCGGCGGACGATGGTCAAAATGCCGATGCAGCATTGCAGCAATTGTTGGCGCTGTCGCGTGGTACGGCCCACAATCATATCTCTTACGCGCTTGACTATGCAGCTGCGGGATGTTATGAAGAAGCCTTTCAATTGCTAAACTATATTGACAGCGCCGTAACATCACCATTAGTGCATTACTATGCTGCCTTGTATAATTACAAGTTAAACAAGGAGAATAAAGCCGCCTATCACTTAGAAAAGGCTGCCGAAGCTAACCCATATTTATGTTTCCCTAACTGTTTAGAAGATATCGAGGCTTTGCAGTTTGCTGTCAGGCATAACGCCAACGATGGTAAGGCGCCTTACTATTTAGGTAATTTATGGTATGATAAACGGCAGTATGATGATGCCATCACTTGCTGGGAAAAAGCCATAGCTATTGACGATGCCTTTGCTACCGCTCATCGCAATTTGGGCATCGCCTATTTTAATAAGTGTAACGACCCGCAAAAAGCATTACAGCATTTTGAAAAAGCTTTTGCGCTTAACCGCACTGACGCACGGGTGTTGATGGAACTTGACCAGCTATACAAACGGCTGAATGATGAACCGCAGGAAAGGCTATCTTTTTTAGAAGATAATTTAAACACCGTTTTAGAACGCGACGACCTTTACCTGGAAAGAGCAGCCCTATACAACCAGTTGGGAGATTTTCAGAAAGCTTATGAGCTCATCATGTCACGTCGTTTTCACCCGTGGGAAGGGGGAGAAGGCAAGGTGTCTGGCCAGTATGTATTAAGTTTGGTGGAGTTGGCTAAGCAGCATATAGAACAAGGTGATTTTGATAAAGCCATCGAACTATTGAAACATGCGCAAACATATCCTCACAACATTGGCGAAGGCAAACTCTACGGTACGCCCGAAAATGACGTGTATTATTGGTTAGGCGCAGCTACCGAGGCTTTGAATAATCATGAGCAAGCCAGGGAATGTTTTAAACAAGCCACGGTGGGTACAGCCGAACCCGGAGCGGCTATGTTTTATAACGACCAGCAACCGGATAAAATTTTTTACCAGGGCCTGGCCTGGCAAAAGTTGGATGATTTAGACAAAGCGAAAGCTATATTTGAAAACCTGGTGAATTACGGAGAAGCACATCAGCATGATGATATTAAAATAGATTACTTTGCCGTTTCGTTGCCTAATTTGCTGATTTTTGATGACGACCTGAACCTGCGTAACCAGATACATTGCCACTATATTAAAGCCTTGGGGTTGGCCGGTTTGGGCAGAAACCAGGAAGCGTTAGCTTTATTAGAAAAAGTACTGAGTGTGGATAAAATGCATTCAGGAGCAAAAGTTCATTACGCGATGATAGCTAATCATCCAACTTCAATTATTGTATAAATGCAAAGCAAAAAGATAGTTTTTTTTATTGCTGTATGGGGATTATTCCTTTGCCTGACAGCGTTTAAGCCCGGCGATGTTTTGCGGCTGGATGGCACCTGGCTTTTCCAGATAGACCGTGACGACCAGGGTATTGCTGAAAAGTGGTACCAGCGACAACTGAACGACCAGATTAAACTGCCCGGCTCGATGGCTCAAAATCTGAAGGGAGATGACATCACCCTGAAAACCAAATGGACGGGCAGCATATACGACAGCTCGTTTTACTTTAACCCGCGGTTGGCCAAGTACCGGCAGCCGGGCAATATCAAAATCCCATTCTGGCTAACACCGGCTAAGCACTATGTTGGGGCGGCATGGTATCAAAAGGAAGTTACTGTACCCCAAGCCTGGGCAGGGCAACGGGTTACGTTGTTTTTAGAACGCGCCCACATAGAAACTCAGGTTTGGGTAGATGACCACGAGGCGGGATCACAAAACAGTTTGGTAGCCCCCCATGAGTATGACCTGACGGCTTACCTGTCGCCGGGCAAACACCGAATTACTATCCGTATTGATAACCGAATCAAAGAAATCAACGTTGGTCCTGATTCGCATAGTGTGACCGACCATACGCAGGGCAATTGGAATGGTATCATCGGTAAAATGCAGTTACAGGCCGAGGCTCCGGTTGGTATTGCAGATGTGCAGGTATATCCTGATTTAAAAGCAAGGGTCGCACGGGTAAAGTTACAGATGCAAAATACAGACAAGGTAGCCTTTGCCGGTGAAGTTGCCATCTCTGCAAAAAGCTTTAACATTAAAATCACCCATCAGACGCAAATAGTTAAAACCAAGGTAAGTTTATCTGCCGGAGATAGTAAGTCGGTAGAAATTACTTTGCCTATGGGCAATAAAATGCAAACCTGGGATGAGTTTAACCCGGCTTTGTACCAGCTTACTGCAACCATAAGCCGTAATGCAAAAACCTTGAATAGCCGTCAAGCCGAGTTCGGCATGCGGGAATTTACTATCAAAGGCACGGAATTTTTAATTAATGGTCGCCCGGTATTTTTGCGTGGTACGGTAAACAACTGCGAGTTCCCTTTAACCGGTTACCCGCCAACCAATGTGGCCGATTGGGAACGCATTTTTAAAATTGCCCGTGCGCACGGCTTAAACCACATGCGCTTCCATTCCTGGTGCCCGCCGAAAGAAGCGTTTGTGGCCGCAGACCGTGCCGGGTTTTACCTGCAACCCGAAGGGCCAAGCTGGCCCAATCATGGGTCGTCTATCGGGCGTGGTTTTCCTATCGACAAATATCTGTACGACGAAACCAATCGTATGGCGAAATATTACGGCAATTACGCTTCCTATTGTATGCTGTCGGCCGGTAATGAGCCGGCCGGTAACCAGGTGCAATACTTAAATGCTT
>CAXYKR010000367.1:0-3670 GCA_964277815.1 uncultured Mucilaginibacter sp.
TTCGGATCAGGTAGCGGGGGCAGAGGGAAAAGTGGCTCACCACCACCTTCTTGGCCCGGGGCACGCCCTTCATCATAACAAGTGGTTGTGGCGCTATATTCCCAATGATAGTAGCACGTCATATAGCCATCTGTACCCATACAGTTGTCAAGTACCAGTGACCCGTAAAAGCTGGTGAAGCAGGATGTTTCCATGGTGCCTTTATTACTGCCAGGGGCGATCGTTGAACGACTGATTTTTGCAACTATTTTACCCGCCTTAAATTTCCAGCCGCCAATCATTTCACCCTTTGGGGTAAAATAAAATATTTTCCCGCTAAAGTCAGCGTCGCGATGTTTAAATGAATTTAATTTCAGTTTGGCCGTATCGCTTACAAGGTAGTCAGGGTCTGCATTAATCACAAATACAAACGCTTGGTAAGCAGTCCCGCTTTTAATCAACACATAAGACGATTTGTTTCTGCTCGCACCTTGGTTGGCCGCAGTACTATCGCCTAAATGGTGGTGGTGTCTCTTTTAAAAACTTCGGCATGTTCCCAGTCAGGCTGTAAAACCTGGGTTAAATCATGGTCGCTGTTTTGAATAGTTGTTGACAAAGATCTTGTTTGGGCAGAGCTTTTTAACGGAAACTTTTGATTGTACCAGGTTTTGGCGTTTCCGATGTTTTCGTTGTTGGGAATTGAGTCGGCAGTTCCTTGTCCTTTTTGCAACTGTAAATAAATATAACCGAGATTAATATTAACACGAAAGCCGTTAGGCCTCGTGATAAGCTGAGATGCTTCATAAATTGTAATAAGATTTTTGCAAGTATACGTATTTTTTGTAGTTATACAATCATGTTATTTGTTTATAAGAAATTACTCATCGAAACTTATCAATGCTATTTAGCAAATTGGGAACCCGTCGATTTCCCAAGCTTAATGAAGCCCCATTGAGGGGCTCCATTAATAAAAGTTAAACTTTACAGTCAGATGCCCGCTTAGCTTTTGAAGCGGCTTTACAACAAACTTTCTGTCGTTTAATAGGCAAAACACTATTGATTGCACATAATATTTTGCGGTCATTTCAGCAGTGAGTTTTTTTGTTACGTAGTCTGGTCAGCACTTACAGCCTGCCTTAGTTCATGCATAAAGCCTTAAAAAAGGCTTGTGCCTAAACAGAATTCATAAGCAAACGAATGAGTGCTGTATCAAATACAGGTGAATAAAAAATTTACCAACTGTTGGTAACAAAGCGTGGTGAGCTTGGCGTGTCATCTAAAGCTTTTGCGCAAATTAAATACGCAGAAGTTCGTTTATGATTAGACCTGTGTTTTATAAAAGTGGATGCCTATAATCTGCTCAACTTAAACCACTGGTTGTAACCTCTCAATAGGCCAGAGCGCTCACCACGTCTTTACTCTCAAGCATGGTGTGGCCCATTAAAAATTCATCTACTTTGCGGGCAGCTTCACGGCCTTCTGATATAGCCCAAACTACCAGCGACTGACCACGACGCATATCGCCGCAGGCAAACACTTTGCTCACATTGGTACGATAAGCGCCTTCGGCAGCTTTTACATTTTTACGCTCATCCAGTGCAACACCGGCCTGCTCAATCATACCGGTATGTTGTGGGTGTAAAAAGCCCATGGCTAAAAACACCGCTTGGCAAGGCAATTCACGTTCCGAACCTTCTACTTCAGCAAACTTCATCGGGCGGCCCATTACATCGGTTTCCCAGCTTACATCAGTTACTTTCAGGGCGCGCAGGTTACCGTTTTCGTCGCCTAAAAACTCCTTGGTGTTTACCCCCCAGTGGCGCTCGCAGCCTTCTTCGTGCGATGAAGTTACTTTTAAAACCATCGGGTAGCTTGGCCAAGGCATGCTTGCCGTACGCTGCTGCGGTGGCTGCATCATTACCTCAAACTGGCGGATGGATTTTGCACCCTGACGGTTAGAAGTACCCACACAGTCAGAACCGGTATCACCACCACCAATTACAACTACGTCTTTGTCGGTCACCAAAATATCTTCGGCATCAAAACTGGTGTTGCTTACCCGTTTGTTTTGCTGCTTTAAAAAGTCCATCGCAAAATGGATACCTTTCAGCTCACGGCCCGGTACCGGCAGGTTACGAGGGATAGTTGAACCACCTGCTAAAACCACGGCATCGTTGGTACGTGTCAATTCGTCCAGGCTGATGTCTTTGCCTATCTCGGTGTTGCATTTAAATACTACGCCGTCTTCTTCCATCACTTTTACGCGACGGTCAATTACCCACTTTTCTAACTTAAAATCAGGGATACCGTAACGCAGCAAACCTCCCGGACGGTCGTCACGCTCATAAACAGTAACGCTATGGCCGGCTTTGCTTAATTGAGCAGCAGCGGCCATACCTGCAGGGCCCGACCCTACTACGGCAACTTTTTTACCGGTTTTGATGAAAGGTGCAACCGGTTTCACCAGGTTTTTCGAGTAAGCAATCTCAATGATATGCTTCTCAATCTCCTCAATAGCAACAGCCGGTTTATTGATGCCTAACACACAAGCAGACTCACAAGGCGCCGGGCAAATACGGCCGGTAAACTCAGGGAAGTTATTGGTGGTTGATAAAATCTCGTACGCTTCTTCCCAGCTTTTGCGGTAAACGGCATCGTTAAACTCCGGGATAACGTTTCCCAGCGGACAACCCGAATGACAAAACGGAATGCCGCAATTCATACAACGAGCCGATTGCTGGTTCAGCTTTTCGTCGCTGTACATTCCTACAAACTCGTTGTAGTTTTTAACCCTTTCCTGGGGTGCTGTTTTAGCCGGCAGCTCCCGGTTATATTCTTGAAATCCTGTAGGTTTTCCCATGTTCTTAATTAGCTGATGTTTGATACTCCTGCTGTTGTAACACTCTTTTGTATTCGCGCGGGAACACTTTTACAAAATGCGTTGCCGCTACCTGCCAGTTGGCCAGTAGCTGCTGAGCCAGCTTGCTATTGGTTAAATGCACGTGCTTTTTTAACAAGGCAATAATTTGCTCTTCGTCTTGCTGGCTTAGCGGGTCCAGGTCAACCATTTCTGTGTTACAGTTGGCAGCAAAGCTGTTATCCGGGTTGTATACCCAAGCCAAACCACCGCTCATGCCGGCGGCAAAGTTGCGGCCTGTTTTACCCAGTATCAGCGCACGGCCACCGGTCATGTACTCGCAGCCATGGTCGCCCACACCTTCAACTACTACCGTAGCGCCCGAGTTACGTACGGCAAAACGCTCGCCAGCCATACCGCGTACAAACAGCTCACCCGAGGTTGCACCGTAAATGGCCACGTTACCAATGATAATGTTATCTTCAGGTACATAACCTGCATCCGCTTTTGGATAGATGGCTAACTGAGCACCCGACAAGCCTTTACCTACGTAATCATTCGCTTCACCTTCCAGTTCAAAGGCTATACCTTTGGCCGCGAAAGCGCCGAAGCTTTGTCCGGCCGAACCGGTAAATTTGAAGTTGATGGTATTTTCGGGCAATCCAGCCGAACCGTATTTTTTAGATATTTCGTTAGACAACAAAGTACCTACCGTACGGTCGGTGTTTTTCAGTTCGAAAGAAGCAAACACCGGTGTTTTGTCTTCCAGCGCAGGTTGTGCTGCTTCGAGCAATTTCCAGTCGATGATGTTATCCATCCCATGGTCTTGCGCCT
>CAXYKR010000368.1:0-5979 GCA_964277815.1 uncultured Mucilaginibacter sp.
CTATTGGTTTACATGAAAAAACTCTACTCCCTGGCGGCGGCATCGCTGTTTTGTGCGCAACTGCATGCACAGGTGCCGCAGGTTAAAGGCAATTACCAGTTGGCTGCCCGGTTTTCGCCGCAAAAAATACGCAAAATGGTTTTCAGCACCTCGGTCGACCCGCATTGGCTTAAAGGGTCTGACCGGTTCTGGTATATGTACGAAACCAGTAACGGCAAAAAGTGGTACATCGTTGACCCGTCGGCCCGTAGCAAAAAAGTACTGTTCGACAATGCCAAGCTTGCTGCTGCCATTACCCTCGCCGTAAAAGACCCATTTGATGCGCAGCATTTGCCCATCGAAAACTTAAAGTTCACTAAATATGAAAAAGCCATTCAGTTTGAATTAAAAAGTACCATTGAGCAGCTTAAAAAAGAGCGTAAAGACAAAAAGGCGGCTGATTCGCTTGAGAAAAAGACGTTTTATTTCCAGTACAATCTGCAAACCGAGCAACTGGTTGAACTCAAAAATTTCGAAAAGGTTAAACCCAAACCCATGTGGGCATCTATAGCGCCCGACAGTTCGGCCGTTATATTTTCACGTAAGTACAATTTGTATTGGATGGATAAAGCCAATTACAAAAAGGCTTTAAAAAATGAGGATGACAGTACTATCGTGGAACATCAATTAACCAAAGATGGAGCAGAAAATTACGAGTACGGCAGTAGCTTTGGCAACGAGACCAATGTGGAGCGTGAAAAAAATCGCAATAAACGCAAGGGTGCCCAAGTGTTGTGGTCACCAGATGCAAAGCATTTTGTGCTTACCCGCACCGACCAGCGCAAAGTGAAAGATTTTTGGGTGATTAACAGTGTGGCCATGCCGCGTCCAACGCTCGAAACTTACAAATACCAGATGCCGGGAGAGAAAGAAGCACCAATACGTGAGATGCTGCTGTTTGATTTTGCCGCCAAAACTTCTAAAAAGCTCAACGTGTCCTTGTTTAAAGACCAGGAACTCTCGACCTGGCCTGCGCCCACGCTGCAAAAAAATCGCGATGATGAATTCAGGCCGTCTATTTGGTTGGGTAACAATAACAAGTTTTACTTCTACCGTACCGGTCGCGACTTAAAGCGTATTGACGTTTGTAGTGTCGACATCAATACCGGTGCCGTAAAGCCACTGATTGAAGAGCGGATGAATACCTACGTTGAGATTAACCGTCCGGCTTTAGTTAATGATGGTAAAGAAATTATTGAATGGTCTGAACGCGACGGCTGGGCCCATTTTTATCTGTATGATGAAAACGGAAAACTCAAAAATCAGATTACCTCAGGTTCTTTCCACTGCGAGGATATTGTAAACGTGGATGCTAAAAACCGGATTTTATATTTTACCGCTTCCGGCCGTGAAGAGCAGGACCCATATTACATGCACCTGTATCGTATCAACTTTGATGGCTCGCATCTTGAATTACTTAACTCAGGTAATTTGGATAACTCGGTGAGCATGAGCGATGACAGCCACTACTTTGTCAATACCGCCTCCCGGGTTAATACTGCACCCAAATCAGCGATGTATGATAATGCAGGCCACAAATTGATGGACTTGGAAACCACCGACCTCTCGGGCTTAATGGCGTCGGGTTACAAATTCCCGGAACCGTTTAAAGTTAAAGCTGATGACGGCGTGACCGATTTATATGGCGTAATGTATAAACCGTTTGATTTTGACCCAGGCAAAAAGTACCCGATTATTGAGTACGTTTATCCCGGTCCGCAAACCGAAGCGGTGAACAAGGCCTTTACAGCCAGCATGAACAATGTTGACCGTTTGGCGCAGTTAGGCTTTATAGTGGTGACCGTGGGTAACCGCGGTGGTAACCCCGGCCGGAGCAAGTGGTACCATACCTTTGGCTACGGTAACCTGCGCGATTACGGTTTGGCCGACAAAAAAGCGACGGTTGAACAACTGGCTGACCGCTATCCTTATATAGACATCAACCGCGTAGGCATTACCGGGCACTCCGGCGGTGGCTTTATGTCAACAGCGGCTATTTTGGTTTATCCTGATTTTTACAAGGTGGCCGTATCCGAATCGGGTAACCATGATAATAGTATTTACAACCGCTGGTGGAGCGAAAAACATCATGGGGTGAAAGAAATCATCACGCCTAAAGGTGATACCACGTTTCAGTACTCGATAGATAAAAACCAGGATTTGGCTAAGAATCTGAAAGGCCGGTTGATGCTATCTACCGGAGATATCGACAATAACGTAAGCCCGTCTAATACCATAAGAGTAGTAAACGCTTTAATTAAAGCTAACAAACGTTTTGATTATGTTTTACTGCCGGGCCAGCGCCATGCTTACGGCGACATGACAGAATACTTCTTTTGGCAAAAAGGCGACTACTTTGTAAAGTATTTACTGGGAGACTTTTCGCAGCCGGTGGATATTGTAGAAATTGAGCGTGACCAGGAACAAAACAACAAACGCCCGGCAGGTAGTGCGGGCGAAACTGCGGGTCAATAAATTAAACTAACCGCAAACGATGCGAAAGCGTTGTAAGGAATGTCTTTTTAGATAATAAACAGTTATTTATCTCTCCGGACATTTTTTACAACGCTTTCCTTTTTTGTATTTCTTGCAACAGCTTTTGTAAACACAATCTAACCGGAAAACGAATTCTTTAACCAACAATTGCTGATTTGCGTTATCTTCGGCTTGTAAGTTCAACCTCTCTTTGTCCATAGCTACTTTGTCATGGCAAATATAGTTTGTAATTATTCTAAATAAAAATAATTAACAGTATTTTATGAAGAAATTGTTTTTTACCGCGCTTTTAAGTGTTACCAGCTATTGCATTTGCATGGCACAGGTAGTGATAAAACATGCCGACGACCACATACATTACATGGGTAGGGTAGATGTACAGCCCGATAAGGCGATGCTATCATGGTCGGGAAGTAGCATCAAAATCAGTTTCAAAGGCAGCAGCGTTAAAGCCTTATTGCAAGACCAGGCAGGCTTCAATTTTTATAACGTACTGGTTGACGGCAAGCTGGTCAAAAAGATTGCCTTAGACAAAACGAAGCACTACTATCCGCTGGTGACCGATTTACCGCAAGGTACGCATACGCTGGAGCTGTTTAAGTTGACCGAATGGGTGATGGGTAAAACCTGGTTTTACGAATTTGATATTGATGGTAATGCCGAAATGCTACCGGCTCCTGCCGCTAAAAAGCGCAAGATTGAATTTTTCGGCAACTCCATTACTTGTGGATATGCCGTGCTCGATACCACTGGGCAGGACAGAGGCTCAGCGCTGTTTGAGGATAACTATAAAGCTTACGGCGCTATCACCGCCCGGCATTTTGATGCAGACTATCATTGCATAGCCCGTAGTGGCATCGGGTTGATGATTAGCTGGTTCCCGCTGATAATGCCCGAACTGTACGACCGCCTGGACCCGTTTGATGCGCAAAAGAAATGGAATTTTAGTTACTACACGCCAGATGTGGTGGTCATCAACCTTTTTCAAAATGATGCGGCGCTGGTAACCCAACCTCAGTTGCCGGAGTTTAAAGTCCGTTTTGGCGATAAGGCACTTACCGGTGCTGAAATTGTAAAGGCTTATCAAAAGTTTGTCGGGTCGCTGAGGGCTGTCTACCCCAACGCTCACATCATTTGCGCCCTGGGCAGCATGGATGCCAGCCGCGAAAGCTCGCCTTGGCCGGGCTATATACGGCAAGCCGTTGCCGAACTACACGATAAAAAAGTGAACAGTCTGATATTTCGGTACAAAAACACACCAGGCCACCCCAGTGCTAAAGAGCAGCAAGCCATGGCGAATCAGTTGATTGCATTTATTGAGAAGAATGTGAAGTGGTAGAAACGAAGAAACTTTAAGTAAAACTATGGACTAACGACTATTTGATCTTTCCCGTAATCTGATAACGATTCGTACCTATTAACTTTACCTTTTGCTCCTTATCAATCAGATACAATGAGTCGGGGTAGTAAACCAGGTGCTCTTTTGTTTGATAAAGTAGATTTTTGGTGAAGTTCTCGACAGCAATTTTCAAAACGTCTTTGCCCTTTTTGGTGATGACCATCCGGCGGGTCACAAGTTCCGGGTATAAGGCCGTATAAACTGCGGAATCACCTTGCTGCAAAATTTGGTAGCTGTCGCGCCAGGCAGGTTTGTTAATGTCCGATGCGCTGAATAAAGCCAGTTCTTCGCCCCAGTTTTTGATAATTAAACGGCGGGTTTGGGATTTTTCGCCATTGTGTTGCACGGTTTTGAGCACCATCGGAACTGATTTGTTCAAACGCGCAGAGTCAGCATTGATAAATTGCTTTAAATCAAAATAGCGTTTCCCGGCTTCTGTAACATGAACATCCGGTTTGCAGGAAAACAAACCGGATGCACATAGGGCAGCAATAAACAGTTTTTTCAAATGATACCGATTACACCAGTACATTACCTGTCATCGCTTCGGGGCTGGCAACGCCCAATATATTCAGGATGGTAGGGGCGATGTCGCCCAGTTTACCATCTTTAATGTGTTTGATGTCTTTATCAATTAAAATGCAAGGCACCAGGTTGGTGGTATGGGCAGTGTTAGGCGACCCATCTTCATTCACCATAAAGTCAGCGTTACCATGGTCGGCAATGATGATGAACGAATATCCGTTTTGCGTACCGGTTTCCACCAGGGTTTTAACACAGCTATCTACCGTCTCGGCCGCTTTTACTACCGCATCAAATACGCCGGTGTGGCCAACCATGTCGGTATTGGCAAAATTTAAGCAGATAAAATCTGCCCAGCCGCTTTGCAGTTCCGGCAATATCGCATCGCGAATACCCTCGGCACTCATTTCTGGTTGCAAATCGTAGGTAGCCACTTTAGGCGACGGAATCATAATGCGTTTTTCGTTATTAAACTCGCGCTCGCGGCCACCCGAAAAGAAGAACGTCACGTGCGGATATTTTTCAGTTTCGGCAATGCGAATCTGATTTTTACCAGCGCTTTCTAAGACCTCGCCTAAAGTCTGCACCAAATCTTCCTTATTAAAAATGACTTCTACGTTCTTAAACGTTTCGTCGTAAGGCGTCATGGTGATGTAACGCAGGTTAAGCGGGTGCATGCCTTGCTCCGGAAATTCCTTTTGCGACAGTGCCTGCGTAATCTCGCGGCCACGGTCGGTACGGAAATTAAAGCAAATCACTACATCGCCCTCTTTAATGGTAGCAACAGGCTGTCCGTTTGCATCTACCTTTACTACAGGCTTCACAAATTCATCGGTTACGCCCTCGGCATATGATTCTTTAATAGCATCAACAATATTATTTACCGGTTTGCCCGTGCCGTGTACCATCAGGTCGTAAGCCAGTTTAACGCGCTCCCAGCGGTTATCGCGGTCCATCGCATAATAGCGGCCAATAGCCGAAGCTATTTTTACTGGTTGGTTACTGATAGCATTTTCCAAATCAGTGATATAACCCACACCCGAGTTTGGGTCTGTATCACGGCCATCTAAAAATGCATGAATAAAAACTTGTTGTAAACCGGCTTGAGTTGCTGCATCACATAAACCTTTAACGTGTTTTACGTGCGAGTGTACACCACCGTCAGATATTAAACCTATTAAGTGTACTGCTTTGCCTTGCTGTTTGGCGTAATCAAAAGCGCCGGCAATTACCGGGTTTTTAATCAGTTCGCCATCATCAACGGCCTTGTGTATACGGCCCAGTTCCTGGTATACTACCCGGCCTGCGCCTAAATTCATGTGGCCAACTTCCGAGTTGCCCATTTGTCCGTCGGGTAAACCAACATCCATCCCCGATGTTACGAGTTTCGAATTCGGATACTTTTGCAGCATCTCGTCAAAAAATGGCGTATTAGCCATATAAATGGCATTAGATTGGTCGTGGCGGCCATAGCCCCAGCCATCCAGTATCAGTAAGGCAACTTTTTTGTTTTCCACGGCACA
>CAXYKR010000369.1:0-16728 GCA_964277815.1 uncultured Mucilaginibacter sp.
ATACCGCTTAGCTGTGCGGCCAGCAAGCTTTGTTCTGATGTTAATACGTCGGTATAGTTGGTGGCCGAACTGTAGCGCAAAAGTTCTTTGGTAAAGTCAACAGCCTTTTCCAAAGCCTTTAACTGATTAGCGCGTGTATTTTGCTTTTCAACTGCAGTTTGATAGGCAAATAAAGCGTTAGAAACCTCGCCACCGGCATTTAATAACGATTGTTGAAAAGCGTAGTAAGCTTCTTGTTGCTGTGCCTGCGCCACCCTTAAGCGCGATTTATTTAAGCCTTTGTTAAAAATAGGCTGCGTTAAACCGCCAACAATGTTGTAAAAAATAGAATTGTCGAACAGGTTCCTGATTCGTAGCGACGATACACCGCCCTGCGCCGTAATGGTTAACTGCGGATAAAAGTAGGTACGTGCCACGTTAGTGTTTTCGAACGCACTGCGGAAAGCGAGCTCCGCTTGTTGCACATCGGGCCTGTTTTTAAGCAGTTGCGACGGTACACCGGTCTGCAGGTTATGATACGGCTTTTGGTTGGCCAGCGAGGTGCGTTTAACGGCACCCGGTCCTTGTGCCAGCAAAATACTCAAAGCATTTTCCGTTTCGCGGATGCTGCGTTTCAAATCCGGAATGGTAACCTCGGCAGCGTAGCGGTTAGCTTCACTCTGCACTACGGCAGCACCCGTTACTATGGCGCTTTCTTTCAACGCCTTCATAGTTTCCACGTCGCTTATCCGGTTTTTAAGCGTTTGCTCAGTGATGCGTAGTTGCTCATCCAGTGCCAGCAGGTTGTAATAGTTGTTGGCAATGTTGGCAATCAATTGCGTTTGAACTGCGCGTTTGGCTGCATCGCTTTGTAAAAGCGCAGCCAGTGCCTGCCGCTTGGCACTGCTCAGTTTGCCCCAAATGTCGGCTTCCCAACTGGTGCTCAAGCTGGCCTGGTAGGTAGTGGTTTTTAAGTTAAAAGTATTAACAAACTCGGGCGGAAAGTTTAAACCTGCTGCCGATTGCTTAGCTCGGGTAGCCGTGGCGCTTCCGCTCAGGCTGGGCAAAAAGGCGGCCCTGCTTTGCTGCAGGTTAGCTTGCGCCTCGTTAATACGCTGTACAGCAGTTTTAAGGTCCAGGTTTTCTTGCAGGCCCTTGTTTATTAAGTTTTGCAGCACCGTGTCGGTAAACAGTTGATTAACCGGCAGGTTGGCTATGGTAGTAGTATCGGTAACCGTAGTATCGCGGTACAGGTTGCCTTTTACGTCCAAACCCGGCTGCTGGTACTTTTTAGTTACACACGAAGCAAACACCAGTGCTGCTGCCAGCACCGTGTAAGTTTGCTTTTTATATCCTTTAATCATGTTGATGATTGGCTGAATAAGTAAATGAATGTTGATTAATGAACATCGGACAGGGTGGCTTCTTCAGTTTCTACTGGTTGAGGTTTACCGCTGATGCGCTCCTGTAACGACTGGAAAATGATGAACAGTACCGGTATTACAAATACACCGAATATGGTACCAATCAGCATACCCCCAACAGCGCCCGTACCGATTGAACGGTTACCCGCTGCACCTGCACCCGAAGCCAGCATCAGCGGCACCAGGCCTAAAATAAAGGCGAACGAAGTCATCAGGATAGGGCGTAAACGTGCTACCGCACCATCAATGGCGGCATTAACAATGCTTTCACCTTCGCGGCGGCGGGCTACCGAAAACTCCACAATCAGGATGGCGTTTTTGGCCAGCAAACCAATAAGCATAATGAGCGTAATTTGCAAGTAGATGTTATTTTGCACGCCAAAGAAGTGTGCAAAAATGAACGCTCCGGCCAAACCGATAGGCAGCGAAAGTAAAACGGCAAACGGCAGGATGTAACTTTCGTACTGAGCACTCAGCAAGAAGTACACAAACACCAAACACAACATAAAAATAAACATCGTCTGGCTGCCGCCCGAGATTTCCTCACGTGTTAATCCCGAAAACTCATAACCAAAGCCTGCAGGCAGCGTTTTGGATGCTACTTCGCGGATAGCCTTAATGGCATCACCCGAACTATAGCCCGGTTTAGGCGCTCCGGTAACCGAAATAGAGGTAAACAAGTTGAAACGGTTGATTGATTCTGGACCGTAAACCCGTTTCAGGCTTACAAATTCGGATATTGGCGCCATTACACCATCGTTGGTGCGCACATAAATGCCGTTCAAACTTTCAGGTGTGCCACGGTAAGGTGCGGCGGCCTGAATCATTACCCGGTACTGTTTACCAAACTGGTTAAAGTTGGAGGCGTACAAGCCACCATAATAACCTTGCAGCGTTCCTAAAACTGAGCTTACAGATATATTGGCATCCTTGCATTTAGGTACGTTAACATCTACCTGAAACTGCGGGAAGTTGGTGTTGAAAAACGTAGTAGCATACTGTATTTCAGGGCGCTGATTTAGTGCGGCTAAAAACTTGCCGTTAACCTGGGCAAAGTTGTTAATGTCGCCACCGGTTTTGTCTTGCACCTGAAACTCGAAACCACTGCTGTTACCAAAACCTTGCAGCGCAGGCGGAACGATGAACAGGATACGCGCACTCTTAATGCCTGCCGTCATCCCAAACAGTTTGCCGGTTACGGCGTCAACAGTATGTTCGGCGCCTTCGCGTTGTTCCCATGGTTTTAGTTTGATAAATACCACACCATAAGAACCGCCTGCACCGCTCAATATACCCTGACCGGCAATACGGGTAGCCGATTCAACCTCCGGCATTTTCTGTATCATGTCGGCCACCTGGTTTACCACCTGGGTAGTACGTTCCAGTGATGATGCCGGTGGTAGAGAGATGTCACCGATAATGAAACCTTGGTCTTCGTTAGGTACAAAGGCGCTTGGTGTGGTTTTAAGCAAGAACCAGAATATGGCAGCAAACACAGCAATACCGGCAATAGCTACCCATTTTTTTACGGCCAAAAAGCTAACCGAACGTTTGTATTTTTGAGTAAGCGACTCAAATGAGGTATTGAAAGCGGTATAAAAGCGCTGTAATACACCTGATTTATGATGCTCACCTTCCGGATGCGGTTTTAATAGTAGCGCACACAAGGCAGGGCTTAAGGTTAATGCGTTTACCGCCGAAATCAAAATAGAAATAGCCAGCGTTAAACCAAACTGCTTGTAAAACACACCCGACGAACCGGTGATAAAAGACACCGGAACGAACACGGCAGCCATAACCAAAGTAATGGAGATGATGGCGCTGCTGATTTCGCTCATAGCATCGGTAGTTGCCTTACGCGCCGATTTTACGCCATGGTCCAGTTTGGCGTGCACGGCTTCTACCACCACAATGGCATCGTCCACCACAATACCAATGGCCAATACCAGCGCGAACAAGGTAAGCAGGTTGATGGTAAAACCAAACAACTGTAAAAAGAAGAACGTACCCACAATAGCCACCGGAACGGCAATAGCCGGGATAAGCGTTGAGCGGAAATCCTGCAAAAACACGAACACCACAATGAACACCAAAATAAAGGCTTCTACCAGGGTATGGATTACCTTTTCAATAGAGACATCTAAAAACTCGTTGGCACTGAAGATTGGGATCACCTTGATGCCAGCCGGAAACGTTTTTGATGCCGCCTCGATGGTTTGCTCACACTGCGCAATCATTTCGTGCGCGTTAGAACCTGCAGTTTGGAACACGGCCACCGCGATAGACGGATTACCGTTGGTTTCGGTGTTGCTCGAATAACTTAATGATCCTAATTCTACCTTGGCAATATCGCGTAGGCGCAGTATTTGTCCGTTAGTAGCCGAACGAATCACGATGTTTTCAAACTCCGAAGGTGATTTTAAACGGCCTTTGTATTTTAAAACATACTCGAAAGACTGGCTGCTGTTTTCGCCTATTTTACCCGGAGCAGCTTCAATGTTTTGCTCGGCAAGCGCGGCGTTTACGTCATCAGGAATTAAACCATAAGTGGCCATGACATCCGGCTTTAACCAGATACGCATCGAATAATCCTGCTGACCAAATACACTGGCCTCGCCCACACCATTTACCCGCTTTAATTGCGGAAGCAGGTTGATGTTGGCATAGTTTTGCAAAAAGGTTTGGTCGTAAGATTTGTTGGTACTGCTCATGGCAAATACCATCACCATACTGCTTTGCTGTTTAGCGGTAGTTACACCCGCTTTGGTAACCTCAGCAGGTAACAACGGAGACGCTTTCGACACCCGGTTTTGCACGTTTACGGCAGCAAGGTCGGGGTTAGTACCCAGTTTAAAGTAAACAGTAATTTTAGCGCTACCGTCATTACTGGCGGTCGAGGTCATGTAAGTCATGTTCTCCACACCATTAATCTGTTCTTCGAGCGGAACAATAACGCTATTCATTACCACGTCGGCGTTAGCACCCTGGTAAGAGGCCGAAACCACCACCGTTGGCGGTGCAATTTCGGGATATTGGGAGATAGGCAGGGTAGTTAGGCCCAGTATACCCAATATAACGATGATGACTGATATTACGGTTGATAATACCGGTCGTTCAATAAATTTACGTAACATTATAAAGTGTTATGTTGAAAGCCTGCATAAAAGTGCATAGGCTGTAAATAGGATTAGTTTAAGTCTTTGTACACTGCACCATCAGCCTGCATATCGGGCTTAACGGCGGTGCCATCCTGTAAATTAGAGGTACCTTCCAAAATCACGGTGTCACCTGCTTTTAGTCCGCTGGTTACCACATAGTACTGGCCGGTAGCCAGGTCCATAATTTGTATCTCGGTATTTTTTACCTTGCCGCTGCCATCCACCACAAACACAAAGCGTTTGCCCTGCAACTCGTAGGTTGCCTTTTGCGGTATTGCAATGACATCTTTCAGGTTTTGTGGTATGCGTACAGTTGCGCTACCACCACTGCGGATTAAGCGCATCGGGTTAGGAAAGGTAGCCCTCAAGCTGGCCGAACCGGTCTGGGTATTAATTAAACCGCTTACCGTTTCTACCCGGCCTTTTTCAGGGTAGTTGCTGCCGTCAGATAATATCAATGATACCGGAGGCAACTTGCTCAATTTAGCTTCGAGTGTACGGCCTTCATAATGTCTCGCAAAATCAAGTAATTGCTTTTCGTTCAGTGAAAAATAAGCGAAAATGTTGCCGATGTTAGATACGGTGGTTAACGGCTGCGCTGTATTGCTGTTTACCAAACTTCCTAATTTGTAAGGGATGGTACCTACCACACCGTTAACCGGGCTGGTTACCGTAGTATACCCTAAGTTGGTGCGCGAGTTGGCCAGGTTAGCCTTGGCCTGTTTTAACGCAGCCTTGCGGGCTTGCAGCGTTAACTGCGCCGACTCCAATTCATAATGGCTGATGATATCTTTCTCAACCAGCGGTTTGGTTTTATTCACCTGTAGCTGGGCGGCGTTAACATCGGCCTCGGCGCTGCTTACGGCTGCAGCCGAGTTGTTAACATCCTGAGCGTATTGCGGTGCACTGATGCGAAACAGTACCTGCCCTTTTTTTACCACCGAACCTTCGTCAATATAAATATGGTCGATGTAGCCGTCAATTTTCGGGCGGATTTCAATGTTTTGCTGGCCTTGTAGGGTAGCGGGGTAGTCGCTGTTTAAGGTGGCGTTTCTTGCCGATACTTTAAAAACTGGGTATGCTTGTACCGGCGGCGGACCACCGGCTGCAGGAGCTCCGCCTGCCTGCTGATTATTGTTGCCGCATGCCGACAAAAGCAACAGTGCAGAACTGATTACAGTTGCAGATAATAGTCTGGTTTTCATTAAAAGAGTGTTGTTTAAAAAAATATACATGAGGGTTGTAAGGCAGTTGATAATTTAGTTTGACAATTTTGTCAAATTTTGAGCAAAAAAATTATTTGAATATCATGTCGCAAATCAGCTTTTTGCGTTCGCTGATAACATCCTTAAATTGTTCGTCCGATAAGTTGAAGAACTGTTTATATATAGGAGCTGTAATCATGGGGTACATCATTAGCGAGAACAGGTTCATCATAAAATGAATGGGATTCATCCGGGTAAGATTTCCATTATCCATCTCAGTCTCTATCTGCTTTAAAAAAGTGCTCACCTTAGTGTTTTTTTCTTCGAAGCATATTTGCGGGCCTACCGAGTTAATTTGCGTAATCAAAAAAACTTCTTGATACGGGTAGCGCATAGTCTGGTCTAAAAACACATCAATCATGTGCTCTACTTTTTTCTTAAACGGCAGGTCAGAATTCATTACGCTTTCTAACCGGCCATTGGTTTCTTGCATGGCATCTTTAAAAACCTGCTCAACCAACTGGTCTTTTGAGCGGAAATAATAGTGTAATAAAGTACGACTCACCCCGGCGGCATCGGCTATATCTTGCGTGGTAGAATGTAGTTTGCCTTCCACAAAATACACCCGCTTGGCCGTGTCTATAATTAACTTTTCGGTGCTGTTATCTTTGATTCCCATTGATTTTACAAAAATGTCAAACATTTTTGATAAAAGAGCTTTTTGGGCATCTGATTGTTTCTGTAAGGTCGAAATATGAACATTTCGTGACTTTTTGATAAGCATCAGCGACAGTTTTTATTGAATGTTAGATTCGGTGTCATCATTTGAATTTGCGGTGGCATACAAACCATTTATTCTTGATAGTGTTAATTCATCAAACATCTATCACCATGAATAATTTTTTTAGAGCACTTATTGCCGGGTACGGGGCAAAAAAGTTAGGCGGAGGTTGCCTTTCTACTATTGTTATATTTATTGTTATTTATACTTTGCTGGGCAAGTGTAATGAGTCTCCTCGTGCTGCCATGCGTCCGCAAAACATGAAAAACACTGCCACGCACAGCATGGTGTATACACCGGTTCAAAAAATTAACCGTTAATATATCGCACAAAATATACGCATAGACTGAAACAGGCTTAGTTTCAGAGATTCAGGCCGGAATTAAATGAATGATTTTCGTTTGTTTGATTCCGGCTTGTTTATGTGATACACTTTAATAGCTTGGTGCTTTCAAAGTGCTTTTTATCGGCATATCATCTTTCACATTGCTGAGCATAACCATTTCCGTAATTAGTGATTGATAAAATACAGCAATTAGGTTAATTTGTGGCTTCCTTAAACGGAGTTACAATTGTGCGGTTATACCAACCTGCGGGCGTAAAGTACTTCATGGCCATTGTTGCCGTTTAAAAGGAGATGATTAATCATCCATATAAAATAAATGAGTAAAATATTTACGATAACAGAAGGCTTAGAAAACCTGGGCGCTTTGCGCACTGGTGGTCAGGGCTCGGTATACAAGGGCAAAAGGCAGGGTACGCTGTACTCGGCTATCAAGCTGCTGCCTACGCCCATCATGAGCGAAAGCGAGGATGACCGCGGCTACCGCAATTACCAGAGCGAGGTGGCTAAACTGCAAAAGGTTAATGAGCAGCCCAATCCGCATGTGGTTAAAATTCGCAGCTTCGGGCTTACCGATAGCGGTTCGTTTCCGTTCATCGAGATGGAGTACATTGAGGGGCCCGACCTCAGCGAGTTACTGCAGCCACCGCACGACCCTGTTTTTAGCCTGAAAGAACTCATCAAGGTAGCCGACCAGTTAGCCGATGCTTTGGCGCACTGCCATAAAGTAGGCGTTAAACATGGCGACATCAAGAGTAATAACGTTAAGTATAATATTAATACAGGTAACTATGTGCTGCTGGACTTTGGTCTGGCCATTTTAACGGATGAGCAACGCCGCAGTTCGGTAAGGCATGCCGGGGCCATTGAGTTTATGGCGCCAGAACAGCACGAGGGCGGGCAGATGCTTCCGCAAACCGATGTTTACAGTTATGGCGTAATCTTGTACGAACTATTAGCGGGCGAAGTACCCTTTACTTTGAGCGGCAACAGCGAAACGGGCAGAAATGCCGTGATGCTGGCGCACTTGGAGCAAGCCATACCCGACCCCATTGCAAAACGCGAGCAAAAACTGCCGACAGATTGGAGCGCCGAAAAGCGTCGCCAAGAAATGCAAGTGCCGCACTGGCTACTGCAACTAATTGCCAAATGCCTGGAGAAAGACCCGAATAAAAGGTACCGCGACGGGTTGGAACTGCAGCAAGCCCTTACCGAGGGTAGTTTAGCGGCAAACACGCCTTATCTTAATACGCCGCAGTCGCAAAATGTACCCGATGTGAGTACTGCCCTGCAAGACGAAAATCAGCGTTTGCAAAACCAGGTACTGGCACTGCAACAGCAGATAGAAAACGCACCAAAAGCAGAGCCGGATGAGGATGAATCTAACGTGGTATTATCCAAACCGCTGTTTTTTCTGTTCGTGTTTTTACTGGTGGTGTTTATGGGCTTTTCGGTTTACTCGGCGTTTTTTAAGCGTGAGCCTATACCTGAGGTTACTGAGCAAGGGAGCAATTCAGATACTACCCAGCTTAAAACAGACACTGGGGCGGTAAGTCAGCCAACTCAAGCTTACAACCCGGACAGTATCAGCGATGCCATTATGCGTAAACGCAAGCGTGACTCGATTATACAAGCCAGCATTGACAGTGTTAGGCGTGCCACGCAAAAAGCAATGGAAGAAAGGCAGAGAGACAGTGCTAATATGCAAACCGACACCACCCAAAGCCCTCAGGAATAAATTTAGTTGAATTGATTAAATAGAATAGCGTGTAAGCAATTATCAGGGCGACGGCAAAACATCTGTAAGGATTTGCCTGTTCTGCTACCTCGTCATTGCCAAGCACTGTAACTTACTTTTATGGAAACCAAACCTAATTTTTGGCAGCGTTTAGGTATACAAGACTGGTTTTTAACCAACGAAAGCCAGCCTGTTGCCAGCGCAGCCCCGGCACTTACTCCCGAAGTGATTTATAAGTATATTGTTGAGAAATTTCAGGAGTCCATCAACGAATTGTCGTTTGCCGGGCGGGTGGTATTTTATCATGAATTTATCATCAGTTTTAATGCTGATGATTACCGCGAGTTTAACGACAACAAACAAGGCATTATTGGTCTGATTGTACAAGAATGCGTTAAAAAATTTTACGAGATATTGAAGGGCTACCGCGAAGCCGGAAAAACCGTGGAACCATCAGGCTCCAAATGGGTATTCCGGGTAGTTACTCATCCCGACTATGCCCGGGGCGATAAAGGCTTTATCGGCAAATTACTGCCCGATAGCAGTGCGCCGCAAAAAAAGGAAGAAAACCTGCGGGTTACCTTCATTCCGAGGCAAACGGGTATAGCGCAAACCTTTGATGTAAATCAGGAAGTGCTTAGTGGCTTTACTTATTACAGTGATGGCTATTTCGAAATCCCATACGAAGAGCAACTGGAATATGATGCAAAAGAGGTGAACGACAGCAAGCCTGGCCAGACAGTGATTGCCCGCCTGGAAACTATTATCCCCGACAAACAGTTTGCCGGCAAAAAGGTAGAGTACGTGATGAAGAGCGAGGAAATCATCGTCACCGGTAAAGAAGAAACCCGCGAAGGAGACGAGATATTTAAAATCCCGTCCGACTGGGTAAGCGTACCTCATTTATACATCCGCTATAACAAGGCCGACGGCAAGTTTTACCTGGCCTCTTTTGGTGAGATGACCACCTTGAACGAAAACCTGGTACAGCATAGCGATATCAATGCCCCGGTTTGGGTAGAACTGCCGGTTAACTCGCGCATGTTGCTCAACGGCATTATTGGTTTAAATTTATTTAAAGCTTAACGGTATGTCGCAAATATTATCGGTAGGGCTGTTAGTATTGGTAGTGGGCTTGTTGGGCACACATTTTTTTGACATTAAAAATTCGGGAAAGCGCAATGGCTGAGAACTATTTTGGACTAACCGATACCGGCAGGGTGCGGGATAATAACGAAGACACCTTTATTGCCCAGCAAACTGCCAACGGGTTAATTGTAGCCTGCGTTATTGATGGCGTTGGCGGCTATCACGGCGGCGAAGTAGCTGCCGAAATTGCCCGGCAGGAAGTGATTAACCAACTGAACCGGACCCAGGGCGATATTATTGCAGGCATGACCGCCGCATTTAAACAAGCCAGCAAAAACATCTACCAGCGCCGTAAGGAGGAAAAAGAACTGGAGAGTATGGCCTGCGTTGCTACCCTGGCTGTAATAGATATTACGTCTAACCAGTTCTACTACGCCCATGTGGGCGACACGCGTTTATACCTGCTGCGCGATGGTTCGCTGGTGAAAATTACCAAAGACCATTCTTTTGTAGGTTTTCTGGAAGATTCAGGCCGCTTAACAGAAAGTGCAGCCATGAATCACCCGAAACGGAACGAAATTAACAAGGCTTTAGGATTTGATACCGCCATTGCTACCGACGAAAGTTATATCGAAACCGGTCAGTCGCCGTTTTTGCCCGGTGATGCCTTGCTGTTGTGCAGTGACGGCCTAACCGATTTGGTAGACAAAGAAGTAATGACCCGGATTGTAACGCAACCGGTTACGCTTGAGCAAAAGGCTGCTCAACTCATTGATGCAGCAAACCGGGCCGGCGGCAAAGACAATATCACGGTAGTACTGGTACAAAACGATAAAACATCACAAAAAAGCATAGCCAGAATGCCGGCAAGCCCGGTAAAAAAAAAGGAAGCGGTAAATAAGCCTGATACCATTATTAGCAGAACAAACGAAACTGCGGCTGCACCGCAGCAAGCCCCAACTGTTGTTGAGGCTAAGAAGAGTAGCAATTGGTCGCTTGTTTTTGGTTTGCTTAGCTTAATTTTTTTGGGTACCACGGTTTGGCTTTACATGCAGCTGAATGCTAAACAAAACCAGCTGTCATCTCCGTCGGATACCGCTATCATTAAGCAGCCCGGCGCCATGCAAGTTAAACTGCAAAATGCCATCAATGCTGTTAAAGGCGATACGCTTACCTTATCAGATACAGCTTATAAAGCGCCAATCCTCATCAGCGACAGCCTGGTGATTGATAAGGATACCCTTTACATTAAAACTAAAGGCAACGTTCGCTTACAGCGCGACTCGGCTTACGCCGGTCCCGGCCTTATACCTGGTGAAACATGTAAGTATTTAGTGATTGACGGTTTGCAACTACAAGGTTTTGATACCGGTATAGCTTTACAAAATACAGCTTTAGAGTTAAGGGGCGTTCAGTTCATCAACTGTAAACAACCGGTAAGCAATACTTATCTGTTTACCGATAACAAGCGTATTACCGCCAAAATTGGGGGCGTTAGCTTCCGGGCCGATTCTCTAACTACTGCAAAGCCTAATGGAAACAAATAAAGTTGAGGCACAGGGCAGGGGTAAAGAGCGGATTTTTTTACTGCTCATCACCATTTTATTAGGTTTACTTTTTTACCGCTTATATACAGTATTACAACTGCGTTTTGCCGATGTTGACCAGCGGCTGACCGATGGCACGATGGTCAACCTCAATGCAAAAAATCCGGCAGAAAACTTTAGAGATCTATTAATCGAGGGATATTATTTTGATGACAAACGCGACATCAATCTAATTGAATCTGTTGTAGCACAAGGCATCGGAACCGGCGAAAAGATTGACAACATAGGCGAGCTCAACAAGCGTAAATATTACCTCAATGCCGACGAGGCTTTTGCCAAAGGCGGCACTTCGTTTAAAAAGCGTGTTGCTGCATCCCGGTCATTATTAGGTTACACCGGGGCCGACTCTGTTAGGTTTAAACAAGAGCAGCGTAATCCGCCCGAACTGCCGTCGGATGTTGATTTAGCCATGGGCGAATACAGCATCGAGGGTAAAATCGTCAACAAAGAACAGCCGGTAGGCGGCGTGCTGGTGCGCCTGGAAATGATTTTGCCGCAAGACAGTATTGTGAACGACGAGGTAGGCGAAGACATTAAAACTACTACCGAAACCAGCCGTACGTTTACCAAGCAATATATACCCGACAGTGCAGGTAAGCGCCATCTACAAGCCTTAACTGCCTATGCCCGCACCAATGCCGACGGCGAATTCGAGTTTAAAAACCTGCCGACAGAAAAAGCTTTCCGGGTGTTGCCTTTGCAGCCCGGCTATCAGTTTGGTACCTCGCAAGGTGTACAAAGCCTGGACGGTGACGAAGAGTTTACCTTTCATCAGCAACCTCATACCATCAGGCTGCTTTCAACCCGCGATTTCAACATCCTGAAAAAGGAAAAATCGCTGATTGTACGCACCCCGCAAGAGTTTAACCGCTGGTTTTTTATCATTGCTGGATGTTTTGTAATGAGTTTCCTGCTCATCCACCTGGTACTGGCAGCAAGGTTCAGTAGCGCCGACCAATTGATTTTACCGGTAATTATGACGCTGACCGGCTTGTCATTCCTGACATTGCTGAGTTTACAAGACCCTTTGCGTGACCGTTTTTTGGCTAAGGACACGTTAGTCTATTTAGGCATTGGTACGGTCGTAACCATGGCTATGCTAACGCTTAACTTACGCCGCTTTACTACCGACTCAGCTTTATACCGCTTGTTTGTATTTAAAACTACGCCAAGTGCAGGTAATGGCTGGCCGTGGGCGGTAATGGCTGCAGGTTTGCTGGCCCTAACCATTTTGTTTGGTACAGGCCCCGAGGGTAGCGGTGTTAAAGTGAACTTGTTTGGCTTTCAGCCGAGCGAGATTGTTAAATATCTGGTGATATTTTTTCTGGCCGGCTTTTTTGCCGCTAACGAGAAGCTGATAAGCGAATACACCACTTGGACTAAGCGCTGGTCTTTCTTCTACTTCGCGTTGATAGCTATCCTGGTTACACTGATGCTGTTTTTGCTGTTAGGCGATTTAGGTCCGGCCATGGTGGTATGCTTTACGTTTATCACGCTCTTCTCATTTTCGCGCGGCGATTTCGGCTTTATGGCTTTGGCCGTCATTATTTATGTATTGGCTTCATGGCTATTAAAAAATGTTTGGCTGTCGGCACTGGCAACAACGGCCGTGATTGCCTTGCTGATGCTTTTCCAAAGGCGTCAATTAAGCGAGTCGGCAGTGATGGTGCTGGTAATTATGGCAGCTTTCCTTACCATCGACCAGATACCTTACCTGGATAAAGTATTTCCGGGCCCGGTTCAGCGTTTGGTTGACCGCAAGGCCATCTGGCAGGACGCCTGGAACAACGAGGTTTATGGCGGTGACCAGGTAGCCAACGGTTTGTGGGCCATGTCGAGCGGCGGTGTTTCCGGTCAGGGTATAGGTGAGGGCTTCGCCAAAACTATCCCCGAAGCACATACGGACATGATCCTGCCCTCGATGGGCGAAGAGTTTGGCTGGACAGGTATTGTCTGCATATTTATCTTGTTTTTGATTTACCTGCACCGGGCTATTTTAATTGGCCGCCGAACGGGTACACCTTTCCTGTTTTATTTATGTGCAGGCATAGGCGTATCCACATTTGTACAGTTTTTACTGATTGCCGGCGGTTCTACCGGGGCATTGCCTTTGTCGGGGGTGTCACTGCCATTTCAAAGTTATGGCGGGTCGTCGCTGGTAGCCAATATGCTTGCATCGGGCTTTTTGCTATCCGCATCTATGGTGCGGGGCACACCGGTGCAAATGGCCTATATCTCCAAACAGCAAGACCGCAACCTGGTGCCTGCCTTGTTAGCGGCTTGTGTGGGCATCATATTGCTTACCGTCAATGTGTCGCGCTACTTGTTTGATAACAAAAAGTGGGTGGTGCAGCCTGCGCTGGTGGCCGATAAAAGCGGCGCCCGTATGTTTAGTTATAACCCGCGCATTGCCATATTAATGAACCGGCTGCAGGCCGGTAACCTGTACGACCGTAACGGTGCATTGCTGGCCACCAGCAAACCCGAAACCATCCGCAAGCAACGGAGCAAGCTAATAAGCGCAGGTGCGGGCAATTATAATTTAGATTCGGCCATGCATAAGCGGCTGGACCGTTATTACCCTTTCGAGGAGCAAACCTTTTTTTGGACGGGCGATGCCAATACTGGCGTTTTTAACGGCAGCAGCAACGGCTATTTTGCCGAATATGAACACGCGGCTGAGTTGCGTGGTTTTGAACTGCCCACTACCCATTACAATGTAACGGCCAACCGCTATCGCGAAGACCGCTTTTTAGCGCGTGGCGTTAAAGAGATGGGTGTGGTTAAAAAAGATTATAAGGCATTAGCCCCCCTGTTACTGGCGGGCATCAACAGTAAAGAGGTAGATGCATTTCGCAACCGTAACCGCAATGTGCAGTTAACCATTGATGCCAGCCTGCAAACCAGTATACAAAAGTCACTGGCGACCGATACATCGCTGGCCGATAACCGGGTGTCGGTAGTAGTGATGGAGGCCAATACCGGTGATGTACTGACCTCGGCTGTTTACCCTTTACCGCCCGTTCGCGATTGGGAAAAACTGACTATGACTACGGCCGAGCAAAACCAGTTAGCCGGTTGGATGACGACTTCCGACCTGGGTTTTACCACGGCAACACAACCCGGTTCAACCGCCAAGGTTCTTACCGGTTTAGCAGCGTTTAATAAATTGGGCATGGCAGCAGCCGATGTAAAATACCCGGTTTATGCCCGCGAACGTATACGTACCAAGGGCATTGAGCCTGATGAAACCGGCATGATTAGTATGGAGCGCGCCATTGTTAAATCCAACAACGTATATTTTATTAAACTGGCCAATCAGCAACACCTGGAAAATCAGATGACGGATTTATACTTAAAAACCGGTATGTTTTTACACGGCGTAGGGGGTTACTATTACAGTCGAGGCACCGTTGATTCTGTTCAGGAAGATAAATGGCGCAAACTCTGGAAAAAAACCGAGTTTAATACCAAGCCTCGTTACGACCCTAACAACATACACCGCACACGGGCTAAAGGCATATCGGGTATGGCCTGGGGCCAGGGCGAGTTAATTGCCACCCCGGCAGCCGTAGCCAGGCTGGTATCAGGCGTTGCCAACAATGGCGTACTGGTTAATAACCGTTACGTTTTAAAAGTAAGCGCAGATGAGCAGCCTGTTAAAGCAGGTGTCAAACTGGCTAATCAGCCGCAATATGCTGATTTAATGCGGATGTACATGATTGAGCAAAGTGCGCCTAAAGCCTACACGCTCGGTATTGCCGTAGCCGGTAAAACCGGAACGCCCGAACGTATCTGGAAAAAGCAACAGATTAATGATGGGTGGTACACTTTTTTTGCACCTAAAGCTAATGGAAGCGGTAACATGGTAGTTTGTGTGCGTATAGAAGCCACCAAAGGGTCATCAGACGCAGTGAAACTGGCGGGGCGGCATGTGGTACCTTTTTTGCTTCAAAAAGGATATATCAAAAGCATTGTTCAACAAACAACAGAGTAACCAAAGGCAGGTGGGACAGATTGCTTAAACCTTTTGCATTTATAACAGTATAAGTAAAAACTGATGTTTAATTTTTTCAAAAGCGGTGCAGACGAGCGACCCACTGATGTAAAAGGTGTGCGTTATGCCTTGCTGCAATTTATAAAACAAGAACTGCAGAAAGCAGAAGGTGGCGAAGGCGCCAACATCAAAGGATTGTGCTTATACATCAACGCCGATGCCGCCGAGCAGCATATTTACGAAACTGCAGTGTATGCCGAGCAACCCGAAGAGTTTAGAGAAGAGATACAAAAAATAGCCGACGACTACGCCCTGGCTTTGCCTGATAATTGGACGCTGGATGTAATTTATGAAGATAATGTACCGGATGAAGCCGTAAAGGCAACTAACGTAGATGCAGCAATTTTTATTAAAACCAGCCGTCACTTTATTAAGCAAACCGCTACCGCCTACATCGCGGTGTTAAGCGGAGATGCAGAGAAAACGGAATACACTATTACCTCCGAAAGCGGCAAAATAAATATTGGCCGTGACAAGAAGGCGCAGGCTGATGACGGGTTTTTTCGCACCAACCATGTAGCGTTTCCGTCGGATAGCCAGAACCAGAGTAACCGTTATGTGAGTCGTCAACATGCCCATGTCGAGTGGAATAATGATAATGGTCATTTCATGATTTATGCGGATGAAGGAGGGGTGCCGCCACGTAATAAAGTAAAAATTAAAGTGGCTGCTACCGAAGAAATGGTCAAACTGCACTCCACCGAGATTGGTCACCCGTTAAACGAGGGCGATCAGATTATCATAGGCGAATCGGCCGTATTGCAGTTTAGTAATAAACCGTCGGCAAATGAGTAAAGTATTTACAATAACAGAAGGGTTAGAAAACCTCGGCGCTTTACGCACCGGTGGGCAGGGCTCGGTATACAAGGGCAAAAGGCAGGGCACAATTCATTCGGCTGTAAAACTGCTGCCCACTCCAATCATCAGCGAAAGTGAGGACGACCGCGGCTATCGCAATTATCAGAACGAAGTAGCCAAGCTGCAGAAAGTTAACGAGCAGCCCAACCCCCATGTAGTCAAAATTTACAGTTCTGGGTTAACCGACAGTGGCTCATTTCCGTTCATCGAGATGGAGTACATTGACGGGCCCGACCTTTGTGAATTGCTGCAAGCTCCGCATGACCCTGTTTTTAGCCTGAAAGAACTTGTTAAGGTTGCCGACCAATTGGCCGATGCCCTGGCGCATTGCCACAGGGTAGGGGTAAAGCATGGCGATATCAAAAGTAACAACGTCAAGTACAATGTTCATACCGGTAATTATGTGTTGCTGGATTTTGGTCTGGCTATTTTAACCGACGAGCAACGGCGCAGTTCGGTAAGGCATGCCGGGGCCATTGAGTTTATGGC
>CAXYKR010000370.1:0-3606 GCA_964277815.1 uncultured Mucilaginibacter sp.
AACTAAAGCGTTTCCATTCAAAACCAACAGTGGCATTGTATGTATTTTGTGGGGTACCTGTATAGCCATAGGGAGCCGAATCATTAGCGTTAATAACGCCGTCGGCATTAAAATCAACTATATTGTAATCACCAGGGAGCTTATTTTGGTTGCTTGCATCACGGGTAGTACTTCCGTAAAGGTCATCCCAGCTGTTAATAAAGCCTTTGTCGATAAAGGTTTTTGACTGACCTATTGCATAACCAGCTCTCTGTTGATAAGCAGGAGTTAACTCCCTATCATCGCGAAAAATAACTTTGTTTACTGCATGGGTAACTGCTGTGTTTGCCCAAACGCGAATATTATTACTAAATGAATGTGTTAAATTTAGCTGTAACTCATAACCATTGTTTTTTGTCTCACCGAGATTAACGCTGGGAGCACTATTTACAAATCCGTAAAACGATGGTATTGCACGATCGCCGCCCTGAATAACAATGCCTTTACGCCTGTCGCTAAAAAAGTCTACACTACCTGATATCTGGCCCTTTAGAAAGCTGTAGTCAGCGCCCAAGTTTCGCTTTTCTGATGTTTCCCAAGAAATATCGGGATTACCTAAAACTCCCTGACGATAAATGGTATAAGGTGAAAAAGCAGGAGTAAATACCGGTTGGTTGGCCGCCAGTTGCGCGTTACCGCCATATAAATATGAGTCGCGGAATGTAAAACGGCCACCAATATTGATGGCATCGTCACCTATCCTACCCCATGAACCACGAACTTTAAAATTGTCGATAAATCCGACATTTTTCATGAATGGCTCTTGCGTAATAACCCATCCTGCTGATAGCGAAGGAAAGAATGCAAAACGATTTTCGGGTCCGAATTTTTCAGAGCCGTTATACGCTCCGTTAGTTTCAAACAGGTATCTGCCTTTGTAAGCATAAGTTGCTCTAAATACCCAGTCTTCACGGAAACTTGCAAAATCGCTGCCGGTTGTGCGGCGGTTGCGTTGCAAAAGCGCTAAACCGGTTACTGCATGGCCTCTAAAATCACGGGCATAATTCAAACCTATCTGGTAGTTAATCTGTCTGAAGGTAGCATTCTTATCAACCGAGCCTGGGTTAACCTGCCAGGAGACAGGATCACTAAAATCAACCTGAGAACCCGGAACAATTTGAGACACTTCATATCCGGTTATACCTGTTGACGGGCTGATCCATTTACGCTGTGCAGTATTAAACTGGTCGTTAATACCACGATTTCTTTCTAAAAAGCTGTTATCTAACGATACACTCGATCTGAAACTAAGCCCTTTCGTAACCATATCCAGCCGTTGGTTTAAGATAAAATCGGTAGTTAACTGAGTAGCTGTGCGCTCTTCAATACCCGAGTATGCCAGCCAAAATGCCGCGTTAGGCTGATCCTGTGTTGCAGTAGGATAATAGCCATACGTTCCGTCTGAATATACGGGCTGAAATGAATCTGGTGCAGTACGGTAGGCGGAAGACCAATACGCACCATCGCCATCGGCAAGCCCGTAAGGCAGTTTACGAACACCCTTTGAACCAAATAGCTTGGTAGAAAAGGTTGTAGTTTTAGTTAAATTGAAGTCGAGATTACTCCGGAAGTTGGTACGAGTGTAGCCAAAGCCTGGTTTGTAACCTCTGTTGTTTTGAAATGTTTTAAACAAGTCACCTTCGCTTACCAAATCTACTCCTGCAAAGTAATTTACAAATTTAGAACCGCCTGATACATTAACCGATGTATTATAAGACATGGCCTTATCTTTAAACAACTCCTTTTCCCAGTCTACGTTAGGGTAACGGTCGCGCTCTGCAGCATTGGCCGGATTGCGGTATTTATCGATAATTTGCAAAGGTAAATAAGCAGCCCATACGCCCTGATCAACCATTGACTCTCTTTCTATCAACCGGTTTTTAATATTTAAGGCATCATAAGAGTCATATTTTGCAGGTAGCTTAGAGGCTACTTTAGTAGTTATGTTTGAACGAACTTGTATCTGCGGTTTACCCTCGACCCCTTTTTTAGTGGTAACTAAAATTACGCCGTTTGCACCGCGCACACCGTACACCGCCGTAGCCGAGGCATCTTTTAATACAGATATACTTTCCACAGATGATATATCTAAAGAGCTGATTGAACGCTCAATACCATCTACCAGTACAAGCGCTGCACTGTTGTTCCATGAGCTACCGCCACGTATGGTGATTTGCGGATCTTCGGCACCCGGCGCACCTGATGACGACTGTGTTACCAAACCAGGTAAATTACCGGTTAGAGCCATACCCAGGTTAGTTACACCACCGGTACGCTCCAACACTTTGCCTGTGGTTTGCACGATAGCACCAACTACACTGGCCTTTTTTTGCTGGCCGTAACCTACCACAACCACCTCATTCATGTTTCTGGTTTCGCTTTCGAGCATTACGTTAACGGGTGTACCAGGGGTGGCCGTTACTTCTTTGGTTATCATGCCTAAAAAAGAAACCACCAGCACTATATTATTACTGTTGGGTACAGTTAGCGAAAACTTCCCGTCTTTATCGGCCATGGTTCTGCGGGTATTAGCACCTTTGGTCGAAATCACGGCACCAATTACCGGGTCGCCATTTTTTTCGGTAACAGTACCCCTTATCGTTACGCTGTTTTGAGCAAACGTGGACGTTGCGTCAAAAAGCATCAGCAAGAGCAGGAACAAAAATCCTACACGTCGCTTAGTTTTATTAATTATCATTTTTTACAGAGGATAATGAATAGAAGGTTTATTAAAATGGTTATATCTTATATGCCAGGTCCGGTTAAAGCATAACGTGACAATATATTTTGACCTGACAATTCAGCTTATCTTACTTATCAGGTAATTATCATTAAATATCACTGAGATTACTTGTTAGTATGTTTACCATATCACCATACTATTGAAATTATCTTTGGCAGAGCAAATTCTGATCTGGATTGGATTAAGGGATATTTTTTGAGGAGGTAAACCTTTTTTCATACTTATTAATTTTTGAATGAGTACTATTTCTGAGGATACAATAACTGGCGATCAGTTGACCAGCCGGTATGGTGATAGATTAGGTGGGTGCTTTCATTTTCTTCTTAGGTTATATCGTGTATATCATTGGTTCAAAAATCAGTTCACAAAGCACGTCCGCTTTTAAGTAATTGTTTCGTTCAAGAAACCTTGTTTTTATGCTGAATACCGGCTTATAAAAGCATCCATTTACACTCATTACGACGAGTTACTTTCGGGCCGTACGGGTGTTCACAAATGCTTGTCGACTACTCAACAAGCCACTGTTAAAACAAGATTTTCGATTATAATTGGTCGGCATTAAACCAAATGAAGCTTTGATTGTAATGCAAAAAATCAGTGTTCCAAAGCTATACTTGCACACCATTTTGCAAGTGTACAATTGTTTAATTCTATCATCCGTTTGTTTAAAAAGTAGCATTTTTGATAATTTCAATCGATTACATATCGATTTTGAATAGAAAAATTGTCAAACCAGACTTTATCGGGTGTTATTTTCTCGAAAGGATATGCGTGGACGTTCAGTTGAATGTTGAATTTCCGTGAACATGGTAGCGGTGAAAAGT
>CAXYKR010000371.1:0-10518 GCA_964277815.1 uncultured Mucilaginibacter sp.
CAGGAGTAAGCATCGTTTTCGAGCATCGAAGTCCAGGTGTAAGCGTAATAGCCGGCGGCATAACCGTTAGACCAGATGTGTAAAAAGTAGCTTGAGCGGTAACGCGGAGGCACCTGCGGCAAGTTTAAGCCTGTTCTTTTTAACGCAGCCGCTTCAAACTCGTCCACATCCTGCTGCGGGCTGCCGGCAGGTAGGGTATGCCACTGCATGTCCAACGAAGCTGCTGCTAATGCTTCGGTTAAAGCATAGCCTTGGTTAAAGGTAGCTGCCTTTTTGATTTTATCAACCAAAGCCTTTGGCATGGCTGCGTCGGTTTGGTAATGACGTGCATAGCGGGCAAACACTTTAGGGTCTGATGCCCAGTGCTCGTTAAACTGCGACGGAAATTCCACAAAATCGCGGGCAACGTTAGAGCCCGAAAGGCTGGCGTATTTCTGGCTGGCAAATAAACCGTGCAAGCCATGTCCAAACTCATGGAACATGGTAGTCACATCATCAAAACTGATTAATGCCGGCTGACCGGGTGCCGGTTTGGTAAAATTACATACGTTGTAAATGACCGGCTTGGTACCCATCAGGGTAGATTGTTCCACCAAATTGCTCATCCACGCCCCACCCGATTTATTGTCGCGTTTAAAGTAATCGCAGTAAAACAGGCCAATTGGTGAGCCGTTGCTATCCATTACATCAAATACTCGTACGTCGGCCTGGTAAACCGGCAGGTCTTTACGTTCTTTAAAGGTAATACCATATAGTTGGTTGGCCGCATAAAAAACGCCATCCTGTAAAACCTTATTCAGTTCCAGGTAGGGTTTAACCTGGTTCTCGTCCAGATCATATTTGGCTTTGCGTACCTGTTCGGCATAATAGTTCCAATCCCAGGGTTGCAGTTTAAAGCCGCCTTTTTGTGCGTCTATTACTTTTTGAATTTCTCCGGCTTCCTGCGTGGCCTTGTTAGTGGCTGCCGGTACCAGTTTGCCTAAAAATTGCTCAACAGCTTCAGGGGTTTTGGCCATCTGGTCTTGCAGTTTCCAGGCAGCATAATTTTTAAAGCCTAACAGTTTGGCTTGTTCGGTACGTATTTGTGCAATGCGCGAAATAGTTTTGCGGGTGTCGTTGGCATCGCCTTTTTCGGCCCGGGTCCATGAGGCTTCAAACAGTTTTTGGCGAGTGGCCCGGTTGCTTAAAAACTGCAGGTTAGGTTGCTGGGTGGTGTTTTGCAACGGTATAAGCCATTGGCCATCGTGTTTGGCTGCCTTGGCATCCTGCGCAGCGGCATCAATGGTGCCTTGCGGTAAACCGGCCAGTTCTTCTTTGTCGCTCACCAGTAGAGCGCCATCTTTAGCAGCGGCCAGTAACTGGTTGGTAAATTTAGCGGTTAAGCCGGCTTCTTCTTTATTTAAAACTTTAAGCTTGTCTTTATCTTCATCAGATAGTTTGGCACCTGCAATTTCAAACTTTTGCACATAGTACTCCAGCAACCGTGCCGATTCGGCATCCAGTTTAAGCTGGCTGCGTTGTGCGTTAATGGCTTGTACCCTTTTGTACAATTTGGTATTTAAATATATGGCATCATTAGTTGCCGTAAGCTTAGGCGCTTCGTCTTCCTGAATTTTTTGCAGTTCAGGGTTAGTGTTGGCGCCTGACAGCAAGTTGAAAACATGGTTAACACGGCTTAGCAACTGACCGCTTTTTTCAATACCAACAATAGTGTTCTCAAAAGTTGGTGCAGCACTGTTGTTTGTAATAGAGTCAATTTCTGCCAGTTGCTGCTTCATCCCGGCTTCCATGGCCGGTACAAAATCATCGTTTTTGATTTTGCTGAAATCAGGTGCCTGAAAGGGGAGCTTGCTGGGCGCGTAAAAAGGATTTGATGCGCTTAAACCACCTTCGGCTGTTTTATTGGATTCGGAATGGTTATTACAGGCCGCCGCAAAAATCAGCATACCTAATAAGGGAATGGGGAATTTACGTTTCATTAAAATGTATTTTTAAATAAATTCAGGTGTTGATGCCAAAAGCAATTAACGTTCAAATGTATATAATAATATAAAACCCCCAAACGCTTCAAGAGGCGTTTGGGGGCAACAGGGTATTTATTAGTTAATGTGTACGATTAATTGCCTGATTTTACGCGGCTTTTTTCATCCTCAGCACCGCTGGCATGTCTGCGGGCCTGTATTTTGGCGTTACCAAAGTTATAGGTAAAGGTTAAGCGGGCTACGCGGGTTTCGTTTTTCTGAAATACGTTAAAGTTTAAGTTGCCCTGGCGTACCGTAAGATTTTGCTGACGGGTATTAAACACATCGCTAACTGAAAATTTTAAGGTTGCTTTTTTAGCTGCAAACGATTTGCTTATACCGGCATCCAAGCCATACTGGGTGCGGATATGAAACAACCCGTAAGTCAACGGCGACTGGTAATTAAAAGTTCCTTCCAGTTTCACGGTTTTGCTTAGCGTAAAAGTATTAATGGAGTTGCCTTGTGCGGCAAACTGGCCATTGTTCAGCACCAATTCGGGCGAGTTGGCTTTAAAGCCCAGGTAAAAACCGGTAAGGTTATTATTCATACTCCACCATTTAGCCAAAGTAAATGGTAAGTTCAGGTTTAAATTATAGCTGTTCTGAGCGGCCAGGTTATCGCGGGTAATAAATGTTACTTTTTGGGCATCCAACTGGCGGGGCACTTCAACCATTACATCAGTGGTTTTGCTATAACCTAAGGTGGCGTTAAAGCGTTTTTTATAGGTATAAGTCAGCTCATAAGAGTTAGTGTATTGTGGCTTAAGGTTTGGATTACCCTGCATATAAGTATAAGCATTCAGTATTTGCACAAAACTGTTCAGGTCATCGTAGCTTGGGCGGTCAATGCGGCGGCTGTAATTGATGCCTAGGCTATGATTGTCTGAAAATTCATGGTTAATAAAAGCGCTCGGGAAAAAGCTCAGGTAATGTCTTTCATTAATTAAGGTAACGTTATTAATATCTCTTGAGTCGCCTTTAGAGTTGGTCTGCTCTGCACGCAAACCGGCCTGGATAGATGTTTTTTTCCAGCTTTTGCTAAAGTTAAAATAACCGGCATTAATGTTTTCAGTATATTTATAAAGGTTGGTACGGCCGGCATCAGTTACCCAAACATTGTTTAGTAAAGAGTCGGTACGCAGGTCGTTATTGGTAGCTACATAGCTGAATTTTACACCGGCTTCCAGTGTCATGGTTTTGCCGATAGGGTTGGTATAGTCAGATTTAAAAGTACCGATGTTGATTTTTGTAGGCAGGTTGTTGCGTAGTAATGAACTTGTACGCAGGGTTGTGCCATCACCATAAAAAAAGTTGTTGGTATAGTTGTTACTCTGGCGATTGTTAAAGTAAGAGTAATCGGCATCCATGGTCAGCTCTTTGCCTAAAGTGTCAATCAGCAAGCGGTTGTTAACGTTGGCGGTAATGTTATTGTATCGTTCCATAGCAACGTTACGTGTAGTAGTTACTGCACTGTTGGTTACCTGGTTGGTGCTGATGAGTGTGTTATTAAAACTATTGGCATCAAACCCCGAGTTATAACCGCTAACCTGTACACCCAACGTATTCTTTTTGCTTACTTCGTAATCGGCACCTACTTTATAGTTGTGTGCGCTGCGGCTACCCAACATATCGGTCGATTCGTTAAAAAATGTGGTTATCCCGGCATTGTTAATGGCACGGTCGAGCCTGATATCCTGCGGGCGTTTGTTGTTAACATAGCTGTAATTGCCAAATACGTTCAACTTACCGTTTTTGTGATTCAGGTTTAAAGACGAGCTGGCTTTATGGTTGTTACCATAACCACCAGTAGCCGCAAAGCTGCCATTGGTACCGGCCGCACGGTTTTTCTTCATTTTGATATTTATGATACCCGAGTTACCGGCAGCATCGTACTTGGCAGAAGGGTTAGTAATAATTTCGATAGACTGAATAGTATTGCCATCGGTTGAACGCAATAAGTTGGCCAACTGGGCTGAAGATAGGTAGGTCAGTTTACCGTCAATCATCACCGTAACGCCTTGTTTGCCTTTTAAGCTGATGTTGTCATCTTTATCCAGCGTAACACCAGGGGCACGTTCTAAGATTTCCATAGCTGAGTTACCGGCGGCAAGTACGCTATTTTCTACGTTAATTACCGTGCGGTCTATTTTACGCTCAATTAAGGGTTTGGTGGCTACCACGTTTACGGCTTTTAAGCTGCTGGTAGCAGGCAGTAACTTCAATACAGGAACATTAACCACACTATTGGCGGCAACGGTTACCGGACCACTGATGGATTTGTCGTACCCGATAATCGTAGCCTTAATTAAATAAGTGCCTGCAGTAACCCTGTCTATATTGTATAAGCCGGCCTCGTTGGTTAAGCTGCTTTTTACAATACTGGAGTCTTTGGCACGCAGTAAGGTAATGGTAGCATAATCGGCAGGTTTACCTTGTTCGGTAATGGCCGAACCAGTGATTTTACCGGTAGGAGGCGTAGTTTGCGCAAAAACCTGACTGGCTCCTGCTACAAGTCCTGAAATGATGAGTAGTTTGTATATGATTGATTGCATGATGGTTAGGTGTTGTGTGTTTGTAAAATTTGAGCAATAGTTATCCACTTAAAGATTTTTAGTCTTTTTAATTTATTAAATCTTGTTTTGATGATTTGCCCGATGTTAGCCGGGCCGGTTGTTTGTTTATAAGATGCAGAAAAGGGCCCCGAGGTTACACAAAAAGTTGAAAAATATTTTCGAAAGGAAATTTGATAGGTGAGCGGAGCATATAAACCTCTTATAAATCAGTAGTTTGCCATCCTCAAAAAGAGGGGGAGGGAGAACGGTTAAAATAAAGAATTTAGCACCCCGGCCGGGGATACATCATGAACGTTGATTATTTAGCCGGGGTGCAAATCCTTTTTACTTTTTATGTAAGCGACGGATGATTACCGTTTTTTTGGCAGGTGCCTTGGCAACGGTGCTGTCTATATACACGGTATCAATTTTAGTGGTAATTACAGAATCAACGGTTGTTGCCTGTCCGTTTTCAGTGTTATCATTATTTTCGTTGTTGTTGTCTTCGTTTGGCACGGCAGTAATGGCGCTATCCAGTTTACACTGCAAGCCTTCGGTAGTCATGATAAACGGAGCCATTTCGGTGCGCGAATGGTCGCGGTGACGAGGAAAGCAAGCGCCTATGTCCAGGTAGTTAGAAATATATTCGTTTACCCTATCATTAACCATCACCGTGGCTTTTAGCGGAACACGTAGAGTAAGTTTAATTTCTTCATTATGCCATTGTCCGGCCTCTACACGGCGCAGCTTAGTGTCGAACTTCAAAACTGAATCTTGCTGAGAAAACATGTAGCGGGTGTTACGTGCGTGGTTAAGTGCCTGCTCATAAGTGCGGCCACGGGCGGTAAACTCCTCAATTAAAACCGGATAAGGCACATCGCCCTTTTCGATAGTGATTCTTACCGAACGTGGTGAAAATTCATCATCATCTTTATCGGTTAAAGTTAGGTTTTTAAACTTGTTTTTAATATCCAGCCTGGCACTGTCTTGTGGCGTAAAAAACATAACATCGCTCATTTCCAAATAATAAGTTTGGTTAGGTGTGGCTTTCAGATTGATAGTTTGCGTAAACCCAGCCGAGTCCCGGAATTCGGACAAAGCTTGAGAAGCGTGATATGCTAACACGGCCAAGGCGCTTATCCACATAATTAACAAAGTAACCCCTGCCGACCGGTTGATACCTGTAGTATTAAATACGGCAGAAGAAACCAATACCATAATTACCGTTAGCGGTATAAATACCAACACGCCTACGGCAACACTTACCTGATTGATGTACGGATAATCTAAAGCGATGCCGGGGAGATGGATGTGGTTTTTGCCGAAGAATATAGCGGCAACCAGTACCACGATCAGAAAAATGATACCTGCCACGCAAGCCAAAATAATAGCCAGTCCCAACAGTTTAATCAAAATCTTACTGATACCAGTTATAAATACTCTTAAATGGTGAAAAAAATCACCTACAAAGTCGCGGGTTCTGTAAATCAGCGGACGGGCTTCCTGGTGTATGTTAGCCAGGCGGCCTCCTACCATATTTAATTCGGCTTCAAAGTTGCGTTTAAAACCCTGTAAATCTAATGGCTCGCCTTTCATGGCCATTTTATCAGCTCGGCTAACCGCTTTAGGGATGATAATCCACAACAAAACATAAACAAAGAAGCCGGCACCCGCACCTAAAAAGGCCAAGGCAAACAGCAGGCGTACCCAAACCGATTTGATATCAAAGTAGTTGGCAATACCGGCACAAACACCACCAATCAGATGGTCGTCCGGGTCGCGAAACAAGCGGCGGCTGTTGGCGCCCATGTTGTAAAAAGGTTCTTGCGTAAATGCAGCAGCGCCCTCCTGGTCTGCATACTCGAAATCTTTTACTGAGCCCATTTGGGCAATCACGGCTTGCACATCCTGGTCAATAATAGCCTGGCGGTTTTCGCGAGCCAGTATTTCGGTAAACATCTCGGCAATACGGTTTTCAATGTCTGTTGTAATCTCCAGACTATCGGCCGAGTTGAAAAAGTGGCGTTTCACCTCGGTCATGTATTCCTTTAGTATTTCGTAGGCCTGCTCTTCGATATGAAAAACAGTACCGTTTATGTTGATGATAATTGTTTTGTTCATGATGGTTAATATATAGTAGGTTGTTATTTTCTTCCTTCAATAGATGTTTGCACGGCAAAAGCCAGTTCCTGCCAGGTTTTATCCAGTTGTTCCAGCACCTGCCGGCCATCAGCCGAAAGCACATAATACTTTCGCGGCGGCCCCGAGGTAGACTCTACCCAATTGTAACTGAGCAGGCCGTTATTTTTTAAACGGGTAAGCAGCGGGTATAAAGTACCCTCTACTACAAGCAGCTGGGCCTTCTTTAATTCGGCAATGATATCCGATGCATATATCTCGCCTTTGGCGATTACACAGAGTATGCAGTACTCGAGTATGCCTTTTCGCATTTGGGTTTGAGTATTCTCTACAAGCATAATACAAAGATATATGTTTTGTAATGTATTATGCAATGCATAGTACTAAAAAATTTTAATTTAACTCGCATGATAAAGTTCTTATAAATTGATTAGAATTTAACATTTTTTAACAATTGCTTGATATTATGCTGATTCTGCTATATTTTTAAGGCTTACTATTAACTGACTTTATAATTAGAACATGAAGAAAATTCTACTCGCATGTTTGTGCTTTGTTGCGTTGTTTTTCAACGAGGCAAGTGCACAAAACAAAAAAGTTACCGGAACGATCGTGGCTAAGGAAGACGGGTTACCGCTACCCGGAGTCTCCGTGAAAGTAGCCGGTAGTACCATCGGTACGCAAACCAATCAAGACGGTAAATTCAGCTTGAATGTGCCTGCTACGGCAAAATCTCTCCAAATTTCGTTTATCGGATACGCTACCGTAGATGCCGGCATCCCGGAGAGCGGCGTGGTAAACGTTTCGTTATCATCTGACAGCCGTCAGCTTAACGAAGTAGTTATTACTGCCGGTGGTGTAGCCATCAAAAACCGTGAACAAGGTAACCAGGCTACAAACATCAAATCAGAACAATTAACACAAGCCAAAGCGTTTAACGTTGCCAGTGCTTTAACAGGTAAAGTGGCTGGTTTACAAATTAACGCGGTAAGCAGCGGTGTTAACCCTAACATCCGTTTGGTATTACGTGGTAACAGATCATTGTTGGGTAATAATCAGGCTTTAGTGGTTGTTGATAACGTAATTGTACCAAGTACAATTTTAGGACAGCTAAACCCTGAGGACGTTGATAACATTCAGGTATTGAATGGTTCGGGTGCTGCAGCCCTATACGGCTCTGATGCCTCTAACGGTGCGGTAATTATTACCACCAAAAGAGGTAAGCGTGGTACAACTACAGTAACGTTCTCTAACACCGCCAACATTGAGCAGGTAAGCTTTTTGCCTAAATTGCAAAAACGATTTGGCTCCGGTACCGGTAATGATGACGTGCCAAGCTACACTCCGTATGAGAATCAGCAATATGGCCCAGCTTTTGACGGAAGCATGAGAATTATCGGAAAGCCTTTGGCTGATGGATCCATCCAAACCGTACCTTATGAATATAGAAATGATAAAGATAAATTCTGGGATAAAGGCTTTACCAACCAGAGTGACTTTGCTATATCATCTGGTGATGATAAAAGTACATTGTATATGTCAGGACAGTATTTTACGCAAGAAGCTACTGTACCAGGCGATAAATACAACAGGTTTACTTTCAGAGTAAACGGCGACAGAAAGTTGTTAGATAACTTAACTGCCAGCTATACTGTAAATTATATTCAAAACAGGTATAACACAAGTACCGCTACTGCTACGGTATTTGACAACGTGTTACAGACTCCTGGGCAAATCCCATTGTTGAACTATTCAGATTGGAGAAACGATAAATTTTCAAATCCAAATGGTTACTACAATGAGTATTACCAAAATCCTTACTTTGCATTAGCTAATAATCGTGGTTTAACCCGTAATGATTATTTAACCGGTAATATTCAATTAAAATGGTACCCTGTAAAAGAGTTGTCATTCCTGTTCCGTATGGGCTTGTCTACCTCTAATCAGTCTAATAAAAATTACACTAATAAATTTACTTATTCTGATTACAGATTAAGCATTACACCAAACTTTGCCAATATTTTAGGTGGCGTAAGTGATGGTGCAAATTACACTACTCAGCTTAACCCGGAGTTTCAGGCACAATACATTAAGCAAATCTCTACTGATTTTAACTTGAATGTAATCGTAGGTTCTGCTATCAGAGATAACCGCTCTAAATTCTTAAATGCTTCAATCAGCGGTTTGGTACAGCCTGATCTTTTTAACCTCGGCAATAACTTAAACGTACCATCAGCAGGCGAAAGTAATTTCCATGCCCGTCAGATCGGCGTTTATGCTGATGCCAGGTTAGGTTTCAGAAACTATTTGTACCTGCACGTTTCGGGCAGAAATGACTGGAGATCTATTTTAGCAGCTAACAACCGTTCATTCTTTTACCCATCAGCGGATCTTTCGTTCATTGCTTCTGATGCTTTGTCTTTCCTGAAAAACTCTAACGTCATTGAAAATTTCAAAATTCGTGCCGGCGTATCAAGAGTTGGTCAGGTAAACTTAGGTAATGCCTCAACATTTGGTGCTTATTCCTTATTGCCAACATTTTTTCAGGGATACGGCTATCCGTATAACGGCAACCCGGGATATACTTTAGGCAACCAGATCGTTTCAGCAAACCTTAAACCGGAGCTAACTACATCTGCCGAGGGAGGTTTTGATTTAGATCTGTTTAAATCAAGAATTTCTATGAGTGCAACATATTATAAAACCAATACTGTTGACCAAACTGTACCTGTAAATGTGGCAAACTCAACCGGTTACACTACATTTTTAACCAATACCGGTAAAGTGAGTAACGAAGGTTTAGAATCAGTGTTAAGGTTTGTTCCTGTACGTACCCGCAACTTAGAAATTACCGTAGGTGGTAACTATACTTACAACGTAAACAAAGTGGTATCAATCAGTAATGATTTGAAACGATTAAATCTTGGTTCTGCAGGTTCGGCTCAAGTGGTTGCCGAAGAAGGTAAGCCTTTTCCTTATTTGAAAGGAACTGATTATATCAGAGATGATCAAGGCAGGATTATTGTAGACCGTATCACGGGCATGCCAACAGCAGGTACTCAATTAGTTGACATCGGTAATACTGAGCCTCGCCACCGTTTAGGGTTAGATGCATCGGTTTCTTATAAAGGTTTCCGCTTAGCTGGCTTGTTTGAATATCGCGGTAGCTTTATGATGTACAATGCTGCCACCAGTTTTGATTTCTCGGGTTCAGGTATCAAAACCGTGTCGTTTAACCGCGAGCGTTTTGTAGTGCCAAACTCATCTTATTTAGATCCAACAACTAACACTTATGTTGCAAACACCAACATCACTACCCGCAGCGGTGGTACTGCTTTCTGGACAGAAGGCCCAACCAATACTAACGTAGCTACGAACTACGCTTATTCTGCTGCTTTCTGGAAATTAAGAGAGTTATCTTTAGGTTATGATGTTCCTCAATCATTTTTGTCAAAATTGAAGTATGTAAAAGCTGCCCGTTTAAGTGTACAAGGCAGAAACTTATTTTTATGGACACCTAAAACAAATATTTATACCGATCCTGAATATAGTGCAGCCGGAGCCGCCAGTAATGCCCTTGGTTTAACCACATTAGGTCAAACTCCGCCGTCAAGATTATACGGTGCAACTATTTCAGTAACATTCTAATTCTTATATTAATAGTTATGAAAAAGATTTTAGCATATATCGCATTAGGTGTTTTTGCATTGAGCGCAGGCTCTTGTAAAAAATACCTGGATATAAATGATAACCCCAATGATCCGACCAGTGCCACACCAGCTTTAGTGTTACCGCAGGCTTTAGTA
>CAXYKR010000372.1:0-9676 GCA_964277815.1 uncultured Mucilaginibacter sp.
TGTTAAAGGGCAACTCCAGTTTTAAAGTACTCATTAACGGCAAACCCTCGCCGAGTATAGAAAGCAACCTGAATGCCGTGCTCAAAAGCATGCCGGCAGCAAGCATTGAAACTATCGAAGTGATTACCATCCCACCGTCTAAATACGACGGTGAAGGGTTGGCGGGTATTATCAACATCATCACGGTAAAAAAAGTAAATAATGGCAACAGCGGCATGCTCAACGCTAACGAAAGTTTGCCGGTGGGCGGCCCCGGAGCGGGCGGCTCGTTTACTGGCAAAAGCGGCAAACTGATGCTATCGGCCTTTGGTGGTGCCAGCATCAACCGCACACCCGAAACCCGGTTTACTTATGACCGTGAAAGTTTGGGAACAAACGCCACCCGTTTGCTGCAAAACGGCAACCGGCAGTCTGACCAAAAAACGGCTTACCTGGGTACCGAAATGAGTTACGAGGCAGATAGCCTGCACCTGCTATCGGGCAAGTTTAACCTGAACGGCAGCCGCGGCACCGACCAACTTTCGCAGATATCAACCCTCAACAATGGCCCTGATTTATTGCAAGCTTACCAGTTAACGAATCAAAACCGGGCAAACAGCTATGGCTGGGATGCAGGCCTGAATTACCAGCTGGGCTTTAAAGGCGTCAAAAACAGGCTACTCACCTTTTCGTACCAATACAGCGGCAATGGCAACCACCGAAACGGCGATGTAGCCATGAGCAATCGCCTCAACTTTGTTACGCCCGATTATACTCAAACCGACCACCAGCAATTTAATGAGCACACCCTACAAGCTGATTTTACCACGCCGTATAAAATCTTGATTATAGAAGCCGGTGTAAAGGGGATTTTACGCACCAGCCGAAGCAATTTTGGGTATAGCAGTCTGGACGAAATAACCGGGCAGTTTATACCAAACGCCAACTTATCAAACCAATACACCAATTATCAAAACGTGTTTAGTGCCTACAACAACTATCAGTTAACTGTCAAAAGCTGGAACATTAACGCAGGCCTACGGCTAGAACAAACACTGATTAATGCCGATTTTACAAGCACCTCTACCGCATTCAAACCACATTACCTTAACCTATTGCCATCAATAGCCGTGAGTAAAAGTATAACTCCGCAAAGCAGTATTAACTTTGGCTTCTCGCAGCGCATTCGCCGGCCGGGCATCAACCGCCTCAACCCTTACGTTGACCGCTCCAACCCCAACTTTGAGGTAACCGGCAACCCCAATCTGCGCCCGGTACTGCTGAACGATGTGCAAGTGAACTACGGCTGCAACCGGAAACTATCGGTTAACGCCGGGCTCGATTACTCGCTTATGAATAACCTGGATTTGCAGGTAGCCGACTTTGACGCGGCCACCCAAATTACCCGCATCAGTTATGCCAACACGGGCAAATCATCCAGCTTGGGCAGCAATTTGGCCATCGCTTACCCTTTAAGCAAAACCATTAACCTGAGCCTCAACGGCAACTGCATCTACCTCTGGTTGCAAGGCAAAGCTGATGGCCAGCCGATAGAAAACAACCTACTCATGTACTCGTTTTCGCTATCGGGCAGTTTTCGATTTGCTAAAAACTGGAACCTGAACGCCGACCTGAACGTAGTGAGCCGCAACCCTACCGGCCTACAAGGCTATACCAACGGCTTTGTGGGTACCGCCCTAAGCCTGAACAAAGAACTGATTAAAAACAAACTGGGCTTTGCTGTTAGGGTCAACAACCCGTTGACCACTTACCGCAACAACACCACCCGCACCTTCGGTCCTGATTTTACCCAGCAGTACACCTCGCGCGATTACTTCCGCTCTGTTGGTTTCAGCCTTAATTACAAATTTGGCGGCCTCAATCAGGGTGTAAGTAAAAGCCGGAAGGGGATTGAGAATAACGATGTGGCGAACTGAAGCCAATGAGTGAATTGTGAATGAGCGAGTAAGTGAATTTTTTGATGTGCGGATAGGGAAGATAATGAGTAAGGGTCGCCAGTGAGTGAACCTTTGATGTGCTGATGTGCAAATGATTGTAAATAAATATGTTAATTAGGATAACTTTCTCTCTTGGTTCTTGGCTCTTGATTCTTGGCTCTATACTCCTGGTTCTTAGCTCCTGGCTCTTGATTCTTGGCTCTATACTCCTGGTTCTTAGCTCCTGGCTCTTGGTTCTTAGCTCTCTCCCCTCACTGTCATTTCGAGTGCTAACGAGAAATCCTGATACTTGCGATGAACAAACAGAGCATATCCTTCCATTCTGTATTCTTGATTCTATACTCTTGAGTCTTTGCCACTGTGCCAATGGCTCTCTATCACTGACAAACCTTTCTATACAAATATACAATCTCCCGCACAACCAGTTTGGGCGATTGCAGAAAAACATAATGGCCAGAATGTTTAGCCAGAATGTATTTACGGTTGGGCCGTTCTGCTGCAAAGCTTTGCAGGCAATTTTTCCAGGCTAAACTATCTGCCCCTTTGTACGGAGGGTGGTCTGACCCGATGAGTGTGAGCGGCATTTTTATTTTCTTTGCCGCTTCCGCTGCTTTTTGGTTGGTTGCGGTGTAATTGCTGAGGAGGTAATAGACACCGGGTTTCTCTTTTTTAAGCGTTGGGAGTTGAGCACTGTATGAAAGCTCGATTTCCTTGGACTTTTCTGCTGTCATGAAACAGGGCGTATTAATGTCTATAAAAACGCCGCCCACTACTTTAGCTGCATTTCGTGCTGCAAATACCATGGAGTAACTGCCACCCAACGAATGAGCCACCAAGAAAAACCGGCCATCGAAGCCCAATTTTTTCAACCCGGTTTCCAGCGTGTTTACTTCGCTAACGATGTCTATTTTACTGCTATCTAAGCTGCTTTTCCCGAAGCCCGCGCGGTCGTACGTAATCAGTGGCGCATTCAGTTTTTTGTGTAAATCAACCAACAAAGCATTCCATACACTCCCGTCATCCCCTCCGCCCGACTCAAACAGAATAGGAACACCCCTACCTTTGATGATACGAAAATGCGTATGGTTGCTTCCATTGTTGGTTAAGGTATCTATAACTTGACCATGTGCTTTAAAGCTCGTAGCGACAAAAAGAGCAAGCATGAACACTGTTGATGTTATTGTTCTCATTTTTAGATTATGCAAAGCGTTGCCTGCCAAGTTATGGTGATAAAAATAATGCTTGTTTATTTCATTCGCATGTGCAATAGAGAATTTATTGATTAAGTTAATTTCATTAAACACTCAAGCAGTGGCTTGTAGTCAACCGAAAAAATCCGTTATTCAAAGTGAGGTAACCATCATTACCAACTTCCCGCCAAACGATAACAGAAAGACGGTTGTTGACGAAGCCAATCATTAATTGTAAAAAAGTCACAATAACGCTTTACATAGTCATTTTGAGAATCCGGTTCGTAAAATACATTGACTAACCAGCTTCATATATAATATCCGTTTTTTAGCCAATTTTAACTTTTTGTCATATTTCTACTCCTATATGGTGTATGTTTTAAAGTATTATTTTTAATTACTAAATACGCTTAGCCGTACATTTACAATCATAAATTCTTATCACAATGAAACTACTATCAAAAAGGCAAGCCCTGCTATGGGCTGTATTTGCCTTGGGTACGGCGCTGCTTTTTCAGGCCTGTAAAAAAAACTTTGAAACATCTGATCTGTTGCTCGACTCGAATGTAAGGGATGCCAAAAGCTGGTACAATGAAAAATTTAAGCTAAACGGAAACTCCGGCAAGGCAACTGCTTCTGTGCAACCCACCGGCCTTAACTTTACGCAAATTATCACACCGGATTGGGAAAATGCACTAACCAGCAAACGGTATGATGATGACATATTTGAGGTACCGGTTGATAACCCCGGTAAGTTTGGCATCGGCTTAAAAGATATTACCAACACAGTGCCTGGCTATAAACCCGAGAACAGCCGCACTACTTTTTTATTGATTAAAAATGCGGGCGGCTACCGTGCTTTTGTCATGACCGTTATTGGTGATGACGATTACCTGAAAGGCGACAAGACTAAACTGGAGCAAAACCGTTATGGTAAACACGACCCTAAATTTAGCGGCATGCTGCTGTACTACACGCCCGAAGGCAAGTACATTAACCACCACCAGTACAAAGATGGTAAGCTGTTGACCAAAACACAAGCTTTTGCTGCTGATAAACAAACGCTAAACACCAAACAGGCGCAGGCTAAAAAGACAATGATGAGGGAAGTTGAAGTTTGCACCGATTTTTACTCTTACTACCAAAAAGATGACGGTACTTACAGTACGCCAGAGTACAGTTACACCTCGTGCAAAACGTTTTATGTAGACGACGAACCAACCCCGGATTACAGTGGAAATAATAACACTGGCTCTACCCAAACCTCAGGCAGTGGCAATCCACCACCTGCACCGGTTGAAAAACGGGACTGCGATGCAGTAAGTAACAAAGATGTAAGCGCTTATAAACGCATGGTATATGATAACGGCCCCGGCGATCCGGGCGATGGCGGCTTCCCAGAACCCAATCCGGACTGCCCAACTTCTCAAAACCAGCCATCAAGTACAAACAACGCTAATATATATAATAAAGTTAAAGACCCGTGTCTTTATAGATTAGTTGAAGCGGCAAGGGATCGAGATATTGTTTATAATATCAATGCATCGATGAACAAAATATTTAAGTCGAGCGCAAGTTTTGATCTCTATTTCGAGGAGGCAAAACTGCCTTATGATATAGATGGAGACACTAAAGCCAGCGGTATGTTAGGGAAGATTTTTCTCATGCCTGATGGAGTAACCATCGACCGCATAGCGAGCTTGGATCAAATAAATGTAACAATAAGGCTCAACTCCTCTACCCTTCCAAATGCTTCTGAAGAATATGTCACTGCAACTATCTTACATGAGGCCTTGCATGCATATTTTCGCATGACCAGAAGTCAAGAAGCATTTGATCATTATAGCATGGTAAAAGAATATATTCCTTGGTTTGATGCGGCTTTAAAAAGCATCTACCCTAAAATGGATGAAGCTGATCGGGTGGCACTTGCATATGGAGGTTTAATGCAGGATGTTGCGTTTACGATGGGCGATCAAAATGCAATGAAATCACTTTATGGCGCCGTTAATGATGTTTATAAAAGAGCAAAGGTAGGCACGCCTTGTCACTAATAATAGTTATTATGAATTTTAAAGTTTTTAGCTTGATTATCATCAACTTTTTGACATCTATCAGCTATCAAAGCCCTAAAGTTGACAATTTTATCCACTATATCATCAGGAAATTCGATCCTCCTGAGAGTGTCCAAAGAGTTTGTTTATGGCAATATGTAATACTAAAAGTAAAAATTGATAACAGCAACAAAGTAACTGGCTATACCATCATGAATCCGGTAGCTAAGGGGCTGGATTCAAGTTTTAATTTTATCAGAGGTTATCAGTTTGAAAAGACTGTACATTGGAAGCGAAAGAATTTAATGCTTTGCGTAGGCTTAGAAAATCTGCGCATTGATGGATGTGATACTGTTACGAATGATAAACACCCAACGGCGCTAATGGAACTCCGGAAATTTGAAAAAAGCTATAAAAAAAACGATGCAGTGTTTATTCATAAAAATATATTCGCAATAATTACAGACCGAACTCCGTAAGATCACAGAAAAGGCTTACTGAATAGTAAGAGGTTGCCCGAAAAGAGCAGCCGCTCGTTCGTTTAAGGCCAATTTTGGATATAGTTAACGGTAAATGCATTTGCTCTTTTAGTTGAGCCTCGGATTACAGAAGTCTAATAGAGAATATTATATTTACTATGAGCGATCAAAGTGCAATGAAATCCCTTTATGGTATTGTTAACGATGTTTATAAAAAAGGGAAGGTAGGCACGCCTTGCCACTAACTATATTCGATATGAATTTAAAAATTTTAAGTGTAATTAGTATCAGTTGCCTGACATACTTTAGTTATTAAAATCCAAAAGTTGATAATTTTATTAATTATCTGGTGCGCAATTTTAATCCGCCTGAAAGAGTTCGGAGAGTTTGTGTTTGGCAATATGTAATACTGAAAGTAGAAGTAGATAAAACGAACAAAATCAGTAATTATATTATCATGAACCCGGTCGCAGATGGAATAGACTCGAGCTTTAGATTTATTAAAGGATACCAATTTGATAAAAAGAAATTATGGAAACGCAATAATATAATCTTTTGCGTGGGCTTGGAAAATATGCGCATCGATGGATGTGATACCGTTACTAATGCAGGTCACCCAACGCCACTAATGGAACTTGCAAAGTTCAAAAAACGTTATAAAAAGGATGATGTGATATTTATATATAAAGACATAACTGCAGCTATCGTGGACGTGTCTTATTGAGAAAGCCAGCCTATCACCTACGCATGCGGTAATGCCTTTAATTGCTTTGTCATAAAACTTATTCCTTTAAGCAAATTCATACCAGCGTTGATAACTGAAAACGAGCAAGCGTAGGAACGCTTTGCCACAATTGAACATGAAAATTAAAATCTTAAGCCTGTTGATTGTTAGTCTATTGCTATCGTTTGGTCACCAAAAATTTAAAATAGACAACTTTACTGATTACATCTTACGTAATTTTACTGTTCCAGAAAGTGTAAAAAGAGTTTGCCTATGGCAATATGCAATACTTAAAGTAAAAATTGACGGCAGCAATAAAGTAACTGGGTATACCATTATGAATCCGGTAGCCAAGGGCCTGGATTCGAGTTTCAATTTTATCAGAGGCTATCAATTTGGTAAAACTGTACATTTTAAGCGGAAAAACTTAATGCTTTGTGTGGGTATAGAAAACATGCGCATTGACGGATGTGATACCGTTACTAATGATAAACACCCAACGGCATTGATGGAACTCCGGAAGTTTGAAAAAAACTATAAAAAAAACGATGCCGTTTTTATCCATAAAAACTTATATACAATAATTTTAGATAGCACTCCGTAAACCGATAAGGCAGGCTCATTCATTATTGAAAGGAGGTTGCTCACAAAGAGTAACCTCTAATTTAATTGAGCCCAATTTTGTATACTAAGGAAGATAAACGCTGTAAACAAAATATAATCAATAATGAAACCCCAAGTCCTGATTTTTCTAATTACTATTTTATTGCTATCTGCTAAAACAGTTACAGCGCAAACAGTAAGCTTCCGAGATTTTGAAGATCATATACAGCGTAGTTTTGCCCCCTCCGAATCCGTACAACGCTTTTGTTCGTGGCAATATGCCATCATAAAAGTGCATATGGACAAATCAAAAATGATTACCGGTTATACGTTACTTCACCCGGTAGCTAAAGGCATGGACTCAAGTTTTACAGGACTTAAAGGATATAAATTTAACAAACGGCTGCCCATCAGGCGGCCTAACCTAATATTCGCGCTTAGTATTGATAATATGCGCACTGAACCACGCGATTGCGACACGGTAATACAAAAGCCACATCTTACTGCCCTGCAAGAGCTAAAAAAATTTAAGACTGCCTATAAACAAAAAGACGCTTATTTTTTGATGAAAGAAATTGTTGTGGGCATTTTTGAGATCAGCAGATAAATCATGAACATACATATGCTTACATTTCAAAAAATGACGCGGATAAATACACCAGCAGATATGCAGCAGAATCAGCTGAGGAGGAAACACGCCATATAGTGCAGGCAGTAAGCTCTAAATGTTAATAAATTCATGTCAAAATCTTCAAAAATTCTTATGACAGGTATGATTACTATTCCGCTATTAGGAATAGTAATCTATTCTTTTTTCAATGATGCCGGCAGCGACAAATATCCAGTAACTGTCATCATCAACTTAGTCATTCTTGTAGTATTGGCTGCTATAACTATGATTTCCTATAAATCGATCAAAGAGCCACAAAAAAAATTTCATCACCTTTTCCTTATAGTTATTTACATTGCTATCATAGCATTGCCTATCTATAGAGTTGGATATTATTATAAAGAACCGGTTACCAATTACGAATTAGCCGCAATCATAATCGCAGCTTTGTATTTATTCGTATTATTTTACAACATAACGGTTTATTTGAAAAGCAAGGTTAAGCCTTAACTTTGCTTTTTGGGAGCAGACACTTAACTGCCTTGGTTAGGCAGCTTCCTGTCTTATCACTTGTGCCAACTCCCTTTTGTCCTATCGCTAAGCTGTATGAGCCGGTAAAACTAATTTAAAGGCCATTCCAATTAGCTGAAAAGTCACTTCACAAAGATCAAATCCCCCCCCTTTACCACCCCTAGCTCTTGACATTGCCACGAATAAACTGCACCTTTGCGGCCGTAAAGCATGCCTTTAACTAACCGTGCATATCGTTTTTTGGCCTGGTGCCTGCTGCTGGTGTTTACTACACTGCAGGCAGCGCAGGGTTTGCACGTGCATAAGGGCAGCACTGCTACGGTGCATGTTAAAGGCTGGCATGCCGACAAGCATGCCCATTTGAGTAAAGATGCGGGTAAATGTCACTTGTGCGATTACCACCATCATTCGCAAGCCTCTTACCTGCCGGTTTTCCAAGCTTTTGCCTGTATTTATTTTGCGCCTAAGCCGGTCATTTTATCGGTTAATCATGCGCAAAGCATTTTTACAGCCTGTGTACACACATGGACTAACAAGGGCCCTCCTGCCGTTGCAGTGGTATAGTACATCCTCAGCATTTACAATTTTATTGCTTTTTTAAGGCGTAGTCCGTTGTTTTTGGGCTGATGCTGACGTGTTTAGGCCTCGCTGCGTTTGCAGTGCCGCCTGATGTTTTCTGTACCTCTCTTTTCCGTCTCCCATTTTAACACCGGCACCGGCTTTTGGCCGCGTTGCTGCATCCGTTGATATTTTTATTTAATCCATCTTTTTTATGGCGTTTGTATTAGAAGCAAAAAATCTAAGCAAAAACTACCAGGATAAGCAGGCCCTGAAGCCGCTTAACCTGCAACTGCAACCCGGCGAAATTTATAGCCTCTTAGGCCCCAACGGCGCGGGCAAATCCACCACCATTAACCTGTTTCTGGGCTTTATTGTGCCCACCGGCGGCATGGCGCTCATCAACAACCTCGAGGTAGCCAAACATCCGGTCGAGATTAAAAGATACCTGGCTTATATACCCGAGCAGGTGGTGCTTTACCCTAACCTGAGCGGCTTTGAAAACCTGTCGCTGCTAAGCTCGCTGGCCGGTTTTAATTATGAGGCTGAGGCGTTAAACGGTTTTTTATCACGCTCGGGTTTACCGGCCGAAGCCATCAACAAGCGCACCGGGGCCTACTCTAAGGGTATGCGCCAAAAGGTGGGCATTGCAGCGGCACTGGCTAAACGGGCGAAGGTGCTATTGTTGGATGAGCCTACCTCGGGCCTGGACCCCAAAGCCAGCAACGAGTTTTCGGAACTGCTGCTGCAGCTGAGCGCTGAGGGTACGGCCGTGTTTATGGCTACGCACGACATCTTCAGGGCGCGCGAGGTAAGCTCACGCATCGGCATCATGAAAGCCGGCCAGCTGGTGCACCAATTGTCATCGAACGAGATGGACGCCCACCAGCTCGAAAAACTGTACCTCAATTACATGCACGACTAAAGCCATGATTAAAACATTAGCCCAAAAAGAACTGGTATCGGCCCGGCGCGACAAGCGCTTTGTGC
>CAXYKR010000373.1:0-3010 GCA_964277815.1 uncultured Mucilaginibacter sp.
TCCCGAAATGATACAGATGTTTAAAGCTGTACGTAACGATGACGGCCACATTTTAGATTTTGAGTGGACCCTTAATAATGCTACTTCTACAAAAATTTATGGCGATATCATAGGTAAACGCTTGTTAGATATTACACCCGGAACTTTACAGGAGGGGATTTTTGCCAAATTTGCTGAAGTGACCGAAACTGGCATCCCTCAGCAATACGAGCGTCATTATGTTCACGAGCAGTTTGACGGCTGGTTTCATCAGTCGGTAGTAAAGCTCGGCGACGGGGTAGCTACCAATACCATCAATATTACTGAGCGTAAAAATGCCGAAGAGGCCATTCAGGATTATGCCTATTTTGTAAAAAGTATTACTGATATGATGCCCGACATGCTGTCGGTAGTGGAGCTACCTTCGCGTAAAATTATATTTAATAACCGGGATGTTTATGCCTTACTGGGCTTTGATGTGGACGAATTAGCCGACATGTCTTTTAAAGAACGAAGCAGCCTTTTTCATCCAGATGATTTAACTAAGATTGAGGATTTTTATAAAAGGTTTTATGAAATTGCAGATCATGAAGTAGTCCAAACTGAATATCGCATCAAAAACAAATCAGACCAGTGGATACTGATATCTTTACGCGGGCAGGCGTTTAAGCGTGACGCTGACGGAGCACCAATACAAGCACTTTTTATTGGCCAGGACATTACCCGTAACCGTGAAGCCGAAGTGGCACTTAAGCAAAGCCGCGATCAATTACAATCTATTTTAGATACTACCTTGGTAGGTATGTCAGTTTTTGCACCGGTTTACGACAGTGAAAATCGTATTAGTGATTTCCGCATTATACTTGTTAACAATAAGATACAGAAAAGTGCCCGGCAGCGAGAACTTACGGGTAAATTATACAGCGAACTTTATCCGGGTATTAAAAAAATGGGGCTATTTGACCTGATGGTGAAAACTTTCGAAAGCGGAGAGCCAGGTCAAATGGAGTATCACTACAATTATGAGGGTATTGACCGTTGGTACTCAACTATGTTTGTGAAAGGGCAAGACATTCTTGTTAGTACCAACCTTGATATCACGGAACGCATTCAGGTCGAGCACGACCGGTTTAAAAATTATCTGTTACTGCAACAGTTTGAACAATTGGCTCAAAGTGGCAGCTGGGATTTTAATCTTCGCACAGGGCTGATGAGTTGGAGTGAGGGTATGTATCGGCTATTTGGACTACAGCATGAAACAGAAATTACCCCTGAAATTTACCTACTATACGCCACAGCCGAATGCCGTCCGACCGCCAAAAGTATCATTACTAAATTACGTGCAGCAGAAAGCGATTTCGAAGAGACCATGAAGATTGAGGTGAATGGTGGCATCAAAGTCATCCACCTAAAAACTACAGCAGTAAAAAACGAAAGCGGGCTGCCCATTCGTGTGTTGGGGGTTGATATGGATGTTACGGCAGCCCGGGAGGCCGAACGCCGCCTGCGCCATATTGAGGCCGAACAGCAACAGCAGATATTCAAAGTAACCTTAAATACCCAGGAAGAGGAACGTCGCCGTATATCCGAAAGTCTACACAATGGCTTGGGGCAACTATTATATGCGGCCAAACTAAGCATGAGCATGGTGACGACTGATGTGGCTTTGGAAAACCCTGAGCAGTTTGTTACGTCGCGCAAATATACCGAGCAATTGCTTACCGATGCAATTAACGAGTCGCGCCGGATATCGCACGAGTTGATGCCCACCGTATTGGCTGAGTTTGGGTTGAAAGCCGCTATTTATGATATCTGCGAGCAGTTGCAGGACGGCGTGCGCTTTAGGTGCCAGGTATTACTGTACAATGTAAAATTAGACCACTACCTGGAGCTGGCCGTTTTCCGCACGGTGCAAGAATTGATGATTAACGTCATCAAGCATGCTTCGGCCACGCAGGCATCAGTGCAAGTTAAAGCCCGCAATGGCGAGGTAAGCATTACTGTACAGGATAACGGCAAAGGTCTTGTTATGAATAAGTCAAATAAGCCCGGCATTGGATTGTCATCAATCCGCAGTAAAGCCGAACTTTTGAAAGGCGATGTAGAAATATGGTCAGAACCGGGGCAGGGAACTAAAGTAGACATACGTTTTCCATATCAATTGTTTACCAATATCGACGAATTAAAATCATGATAAACTTATTACTGGTAGAAGATAACCATAGAGTGCGTGAATTGCTGGCTGGTTTGTTGCAAGCCCAAAAGAGTTTCAACGTTGTTGGTAAAGCCGAAAACGGATTGGCCGCAATTAGTTTGTTGCAAAATGGTTTGCAGGCCGATGTTGTTCTTGCCGACCTGAATATGCACGACATGGACGGCATTGAACTCACTGAAAAGGTGATGGTCGGCTATCCCGAACTGCAAGTTATTATCCTGACCATGCACGCCAAAACCGCGTTTTTAAAACGCGCCCTGGCCGCAGGCGCCCGCGGTTACCTGCTTAAAAACGGCGACATGAACGAATTGTATCAGGCTATCGCCCAAGTGCATGCTGGTCAGACCGTTATTGGTGCCAGTGTGAATCAATGAGTTATTGATGTGCAGATATGCAAATTTGCGGATGTGCAGATGAAAGCCATTACAGGAGCGTTCGAAATTTAAATGTAGGTGATTAGACTTTTAAAATTTGATACCGATTGATGACAAGCGTTGTAGTCTGTTAATTTTATAAGATGACCGAAGCTTTATCATACTATTATTGCTGGAAAATCTAAGCAAAAAAACAGCGGCTGCGCATCGTAAATGCACAGCCGCTTCTGCTATATATAGGATGGATTTGTAAACCGCTTTACAAATCTCGTAAGGGCGATGATTATCGTGTGGTCGGGTCTGACTTGCGGTACGCCCAGCCAAATATGAGCGGGAATACCCACAAGCTAAACAGCATTGCACACAAAATACCGCCAATAACCACCCTTGCTAATGGCCTCGAACTTTCGGAGCCGATACCGTGAGATATTGCTGCCGGAAG
>CAXYKR010000374.1:0-2519 GCA_964277815.1 uncultured Mucilaginibacter sp.
TATGAATTTTACCCATCTTATGAAGCGCTGATGAACCGCGTTGGACGCGACCGAGGCTGGTCGCCCATGAGTAAAGCCCAATTTGAATATTTGCGGCAAGACGGCCCATTGGTGGTAGGAAACGTGCAACAAGCGATTGATAAAATTTTAGCACAGCACGAGTTGTTTGGCAATACCCGCTTTTTGGCGCAACTGGTTACCGGCCACACCCCGCACCGGCAAATGCTTAAAGCCATAGAACTTTTAGGCACCCAGGTAGCTCCGGCCGTACGTAAAGCGTTAGGAAAGTAAAGTTATAAACAGATTAAATCTCTGCCGAACTGGTTTCTTTTCGTCGTTCACCAATCTGCTGACGCCACATAGCGTAGTATAAACCTTTGGCGTTAACTAATTCGCTATGCGTTCCGGTTTCGGCTATTTTTCCTTTTTCGAGCACTACAACGCGGTCGGCATGCAGAATGGTGCTTAGCCGGTGAGCAATTAAAATAGTAATCTGCTCCCGTCGGGCTGATATAGCCCTTACCGTATCGGTAATAACTTCCTCAGTTATAGAATCAAGGGCCGATGTAGCTTCGTCGAAGATTAATAGCTTAGGGTGCCTGATAAGAGCCCGGGCTATAGATATACGTTGCTTTTCGCCGCCCGACAATTTCAGCCCTCCCTCTCCCAATACGGTATAAACGCCCCTGTCGGTGCGGCTAAGCAGTTGGTCGCACGATGCCTTGTGTAGGGCTTCTATCATCTCTTCATCAGTAGCATCGGGCTTGACAAACAACAAGTTTTCTTTAATGGTTCCGGCAAAAAGCTGGGTGTCCTGCGTCACAAATCCTATTTGCCGACGCAACTCGTTATACCGGATGTCGGCCGAGGGTATGCCATTAAAGTAAATCTCGCCCTCCACCGGACGGTAAAGCCCTACTAATAGTTTCACCAAAGTAGATTTGCCCGACCCCGAAGGTCCGACAAACGCAATCGTCTCACCCCTGCTGGCCTGAAACGAGATACCGTCTAAAGCATTGTGCTGAGCCGTTTTATGTCTGAAGACGACATCGCTAAAGTTTAAATTTTCTAATGGACCGATTTCTATCGGTTCTTCAGGACGTTCTTCAATCGGCTTTTGCATCAGCTGGTCAAATAACAGCAACGAGGCCTCCTCTTCACGATAAAGCAGAATGATGTTTCCTAAATCCTGTAAAGGCACAAAAATCGATGTGGAAATAAACTGCATGGTAATCAGTTCGCCGGTAGTGAGCACATTTCTAAAAATAAGCCAAAGTAATATGAATAAGATAGACTGCCGCAGCAAATTGAGCGTAGCACCCTGCAAAAACGACAGCGTGCGCACGTGCTTGCTCTTTTTCATTTCCAAATCGTAAATACGCTGAGTATATCCTTTCATCCGGCGTATTTCCGGAAAGGTTAAGCCGAGACTTTTAACCAGCTCAATATTACGTAACGATTCGGTAATAGCCCCGGTGATTTGCAGCGTTTGCTTATTGATAGAACGCTGCACGGTTTTTATTTTTTTACTGAGCAACCCGGTCAGGCCACCCATTACCACAATACCGATAAAGAAAACCGGTATCAGCGCCCAGTGCTTGGTAACGGCGTACCAGATTAAAAAGATAACACCTACCGCAGATGAAAATAGAATGTTGATTAATGCATTGATAAACCGCTCCGTATCTGTCCTCACCTTTTGAAGTACAGCTACGGTCTCACCACTTCGCTGCTCTTCAAATTCCTGGAAGCTTAGGCGCAAAGTTCGCTTCAGGCCATCATTAAATATTTGCATGCCGAAACGCTGTACCACCAGTCGCATCAAATATTCCTGTATGGCTTTGCTTAACCGGGCCAGCAACGCTATGCCGGTAGCTATTAACAACCAAAATAAAACTTTCTTCACTTGCTTGTCTGAAGCCTGAATATGTATCTTGTTGGTGAAATCGTCTATAATTTTACCAAAAATCAGCGGGTCGAGCATGGTGAGCACCTGGCTGGCGCCTGCCAATAATAAAGATAAGGCAACCAGCCAGCGATGCGGTTTTAAATAACTCCATAGTACTTTCATGCCGGTTAAATAACCCTTGGGCTATGTAAGTGTTTTGTAGGATGAATTAGCTTGCTATCCGTGTAAGCATTGATAGTTCGTAATATATACAAGACAGCTCTTTGATTACGTTATTACCAAGGCAAGTTATACTTTAGTGTATGGTTAAAATTACGAGAGCAATTGCAATAATTATACTCACTGCATTAAGTGCGCTAAGTGTCCACGCGCAAGATGCACGCACCCTCGTTACCGAGGGTAATCAGCTAAGTGCAAACCGCGATTATACTGGGGCTATCGAGAAGTATAAGGCAGCACTGGTTACAGAGCCTGATAACATTACCGCCAAGTATCAATTAGGCTTTGCCTTGAACGCCGCAAGTAAGGGTCAGGAAGCCATCCCTTACTTGCAGGATGCAGCTAAAAACGGAAATACCAGTGCCGTGAAAAGCAGTGCATTTGGATTATT
>CAXYKR010000375.1:0-3396 GCA_964277815.1 uncultured Mucilaginibacter sp.
GGCGACAAAACCTACAAGTTGAAGATTAAAAAGGTGTTTACGCAGGTATCTAACGGTCGTTTCCAGGTAGATATGCAGTTTGTAGGCGACATCCCGAAGGATATTCGTCGCGGACAAAGCCTGCAGATACGTTTGGCCCTGAGCGACGAAACACAAGCGGTATTGGTGCCTAAAGGTGGCTTTTACCAGCAAACCGGCGGTAACTGGATATTTAAATTGAGTGAAGACGGCAAAACTGCCTATAAAGTAGACGTGCAACTGGGCCGCCAGAACCCCGACTATTACGAGGTGATGCAAGGCTTAAAACCCGGCGACCGCGTGGTTACTTCGAGCTATGAAAATTATGGGGATATGCAGGAGCTGGTTTTGAAGTAGACTTTGGGTTATAGAGCCAAGAAACAAGAGCCAGGAGCCAAGAGGAATTGAGTATAGAGTATAGAGTCAGGAATACAGACTTTTGGGGGAGAGAGCCAAGAAGAATAGAGTAAAGATTATAGAATCAAGAGTACAGACTTTTATAATTAGCAGCTCAAGACTGACCGAAAAATAAGAACAATAACATTCACAATTAAAGATATCACCCGGTGAAACGGGGAAGGAGGCTAAATGATAAAAATTACCAATCTCGAAAAATTTTACCGCACCGAAGAGGTAGAAACCGTTGCGTTAAATAAACTAAACCTTGAAATTAATACCGGCGAATTTGTGGCCATTATGGGCCCGTCGGGTTGTGGTAAATCAACCTTATTGAACATTTTGGGTTTGTTGGACGACCCGGATGGTGGCAGCTACCTGTTTAACGGCACCGAGGTAGCACACTTTAACGAGCGCAAACGCGCCGACCTGCGCAAGCACAACATCGGTTTCGTTTTTCAGAGCTTTAACCTGATTGACGAGTTGACCGTGTTTGAAAACGTTGAACTTCCCCTTATTTATACCGGCGTAAACTCGGCCGACCGCAAGCAGCGGGTAGAGGAGGTGCTGACCAAAATGCAGATTATGCACCGCCGTAACCATTACCCGCAGCAGTTATCCGGCGGTCAGCAGCAGCGTGTGGCTATTGCCCGCGCTGTGGTTAATAAACCTAAGCTAATACTGGCGGATGAGCCCACCGGTAACCTCGACAGCAGCAACGGTAACGAGGTAATGGAACTACTGACCGACCTGAACGAGCAAGGTACCACTATCATTATGGTAACCCACTCCGAGCACGATGCCCGCTACAGCCACCGCATTGTGCGCCTGTTGGATGGACACACCGTGGTTGAGAATATTATGATGTAAGCTTAGGCAACTTCCTTTAAATCAATAATAAATCATCTATCAAATTATAAACTTACATGAAGATATTTTATACCTTATTACTATCAGCCTGCAGCATGGCCGTGGTAGCACAAACCAAGACGAGTAAGAATCGCGTGAGCCAGCGGGTGTCTGACAACGACAAAACCATGCAAATCAGCATCAATGGCGACATCGACGGCCGTGCCGTTAATTACGACAGAACGTTTGATGTAAGCAACCTGAACCAAGCCGAAAAAGATGCACTAAAACAACGCATAGCCGACTCGCTGGGCCTTGGCAGTAACATTAACCAAACACCTGTAAAGACCGGAGGAGCCGTTAACGTTCCGGCTATTCCTCCTGTTCCGGCCACACCTGCATTGGGTGATTTCAAAAGCCGCACAACTCAGCATTTATCTACCAGTGTTCATGATGATAACGGCACCATGCATGTGCAAATCAAAGGTTATCAGGCTCAAAAGCAAATTAATTACAACCGTACCTTCAACGTAAAGGGCTGGTCGGCCACACAAAAAGAGGCTATGGTTAAGCGTATTACCGACTCGTTGGGCGTGAACGGCAAAACCAGCATCAGCACTCAATAACCGAAATTTATGTTACAAACATACCTCAAAGTGGCATGGCGAAGCCTCCGGGCCCGGCTGTTTTACACCTTACTTAACGTGTTGGGTCTGGCGCTGGCTGTGGGCTGCTGCATTTTGCTGTATGTATATGTAAGTTACCAGTTAAGCTTTGATACCTATCACCGCCACGCGGCAACCACTTATCGTATTGTAAACGAGCTGCACCTGGATAAAACCGAGTATGATAAAGGCTCGTCGTTGGCCATGTACCTGGCTGCCCGGCGCGAGTTGCCGCAAGTGGTAAACGGCGCATATTCAACCAGTCGTCAAAGCTACATTGTAACGGCTGGCACAACTGAAAAAAAGCTTTTTAGAGAAGAGAAAAACATTGCCTTTACCAACTCTAAATGGTTTGACGTTTTTAAATACCGTGTGGTTGCAGGAAACTTACAAGGTTTAAACCAGCTGAACACCGCCGTGCTAACTCAAAAACAGGCACAAAAATATTTTGGCAGTACGCCGGCAATAGGGCAGTACCTGCAAATTAAAAACATACCTATGCGTGTGGTAGCTGTAGTGGCCAACCGCCCTTACAATACCGACCAGAACTCGGATATATATTTTTCATTCGCCACCTTAAAACAAATAGACCCTGATTATAAAAATTACACCAACCAATGGGGATATATATCATCGGTAAACAACAGCTACCTCGTGCTGCGCACCATTGCTGACAAGCCGGTAGTTGAAAAGATGCTCAACCAAATAGCCAAGCCGTATTTTGGCGACGGAATTAAGTATTATAAATTCCAGTTGCTGCCGCTTACCGAGCAGCACTTTGACCTGCGCTACGGAGGCACTACCCAAAAATCGCTTTTAACGGTGCTCATTGTTATCGGCTGTTTAATACTGGCCACGGCTATCATCAACTACATCAATCTGGTGGTAGCCCAGCAGGCGCGCCGCAGTACCGAAATTGGCACCCGTAAGGTTTTGGGCGCTACCGCCGGCAGGTTGCTGATGCAGTTTGTTACCGAGTCGGTGATGACTACTACGGTAGCTGCTTTACTGGCTATGGGGCTTGTGGCTGCGGTACTGCCGGTTATTAACCGTTATTGGTTTTCGGCACAGCCTGTGCACGTCGGGTCTTGGTTGCAATTGGGGTTATTTACGTTATTGCTGGTCGTTATCATTAATCTGGTAATGGGTATTTACCCGGCCTGGTGGCTTAATCGCTTTAATATTACCCATGCCCTTAAAAAGCAGGCTACGCTGGTGCAAACCGGACTGGGCCGTAAGGCTTTGGTGGTACTGCAAAACCTCATTGCCCAGTTACTGATTGCCGGTACGGTCATCATTGTGATGCAGGTGCAGTTTTTAAAAAATACCGATAAGGGTTTTGACCGCAATATGGTGGTAAACATCCCCGTAGGTCAGGCCACCGATTTGCAAAAGCAGCGTCTGTTAAAAGGCACTGCGCAAATGCCCGATGTAAGTTCGGTGAGCTTCTGCCTCAACTCGCCGGCTA
>CAXYKR010000376.1:0-12500 GCA_964277815.1 uncultured Mucilaginibacter sp.
TGTTTTTTGTACGCTGACCACGCAGAGGTAAACCTTTACGGTGACGTGTACCACGGTAACAACCGATATCCATTAAACGTTTAATGTTCAATTGAACTTCCGAACGCAGAGCACCTTCAACTTTGATTTGATCGTTAATGATACCACGAATAGCAGCCAGTTGATCATCAGACCAGTCCTGAACTTTAGTATCATAAGGGATACCAGCGTCGTCTAAAATTTGTTGAGCTGTAGAACGACCGATACCATAAATGTAGGTTAGTCCGATCTCGCCTCTTTTGTTTCTTGGTAAATCAATACCTGAAATCCTTGCCATATTTCTTAGTTGTTTTTAAGTGAATGACCGAACGGCTGGGCCACCGTTGTACAATCATTCCAATGTTTTTAATTACCCTTGACGTTGTTTGTACTTAGGGTTCTTTTTGTTAATCACAAAAAGCTTTCCTTTACGACGGATGATTTTGCAATCAGCGCTACGCTTTTTGATGGATGCTCTAACTTTCATGTTGTTATTTATATCTGTAGGTTATTCTGCCTTTGGTTAAATCGTATGGACTCATCTCCAGTTTAACTCTGTCGCCAGGTAAAATTTTGATGTAGTGCATACGCATTTTACCGGATATGTGTGCAATAATCTCATGACCGTTCTCCAGTTCAACTCTAAACATCGCGTTAGATAATGCTTCCTTGATAGTACCGTCTTGTTCAATTGAGGCTTGTTTGGCCATATTTTGTTGATTATTACTAAATTATACCGATCAAATTCGGGACGCAAAAATATAAATATTTTTTGTAATATTTAATTATTTTTTGCTAAAACTTCTTCAACGTAAGAAAATGTTGAAAGTACGTCTGGCACTCCTTTTCGTACTGCCACTGTATGCTCATAATGAGCCGACGGTTTACCATCTACGGTAGATACTGTCCAGCCATCTTTCCAAAACTTCACACCTGCTTTACCGGCATTAATCATAGGTTCAATGGCAATCACCATGCCCTCTTCTAACTTGGCACCTGAGCCGCGCTTACCGTAGTTAGGTACTTCTGGCTTTTCGTGCAGCTTGGCGCCCACACCATGACCAACCAACTCTTTAACTACACCGTAACCGTGTGCCTCGGCATGTTGCTGAACTGCATAGCCGATATCGCCTACGCGCATACCAACAACAGCTTTTTCAACACCTCTAACCAAGCACTCCTGCGTTACACGCATCAAAGATTTAACTTCATCACTAACCTCGCCGATGGCAAAGGTATAAGCAGAGTCGCCGTAGAAACCGTTGAGAATGACACCGCAGTCGACCGAGATTAAATCACCTTCGGTAAGCGTGTGCTCACCAGGGAAACCGTGTACGACTTGATCGTTAGGAGAAATACAGAGTGAATAAGGGAACCCGTGAAAATTGAGGAAAGCCGGAACCCCTCCGTTGTCACGGATGAAGGTTTCGGCTAACCGGTCTAATTCAATGGTTTTAACACCAGGCTTAACTATCTTAGCTACCTCACCAAGTGTCTTTGACACTAACTGGGCGCTTTGACGTATCAGTTCAATTTCCTCTGCTGTCTTATATATTATCTTAGACATTATAAATTTAAATGGCCGGAGGTACAGTACCTGCAGCTGTTGGTACAGCTGTACGACCTTTAACTCTTCCGGTTTTCATTAACCCATCATAATGACGCATTAACAAATGACTTTCAATTTGCTGCAAGGTGTCTAAAACAACACCTACCAGGATGATCAATGATGTACCACCGAAGAAACGGGCAAACTGGCTGTTGATATGGAAGATATTAGCTAACGCCGGGATGATAGCAATGATGGCTAAGAAGATTGACCCAGGCAAAGTGATACGGGAAATTACCGCATCAATAAACTCTGCTGTAGCGTTACCCGGAGCAACACCAGGAATAAATCCACCATTCTTTTTCATGTCATCAGACATTTGCTTAGGATTAACTGTAATTGCTGTATAAAAATACGTAAACAGAATAATCAATATAGCAAACACCAGATTGTGTAACCAGGAAGTGTAGCTTGACAACGAAATTAAAACGCTGTTAGCTGCAATGCTTGGAAAGAACGAAGAAATGGTAGCCGGGATAAACATCAACGCCTGAGCGAAGATGATTGGCATAACACCTGCAGCATTTACTTTTAAAGGGATATACTGTCTTACACCGCCGTATTGCTTGTTACCTACTATACGCTTAGCATACTGCACCGCGATTTTGCGGGTACCTTGTACTACTAAAATAGTAAACATTATTACTCCTACCAATGCCAGCATCTCAACGATGAATACCAACGGCCCACCGCTTGCGTTAGCGCCGCTTACACGAGAGTTAAACTCATCAATAATTGCAGCTGGTAACTGAGCAATGATACCTACCATAATTATCAACGAAATACCGTTGCCAATACCTTTGTCGGTAATTTTTTCACCCAGCCACATCACAAACAATGTACCTGCGGTTAATACAAATATCGAACTTAAAGTAAATAAGCCAGAACCTAAGGCCGGGTTAATGGCATTAGGGGTAATTTGCGACCGTACGTAACCTACAGCCTGGGCCATAGTGATAGCAATAGTCAGATAACGGGTCCACTGGTTAATTTTACTGCGACCACTCTCACCTTCTTTCTGCAATTTTGCAAAGTAAGGAACCGCAATACCCAATAACTGCACCACGATAGATGCAGAAATATAAGGCATCACCCCTAACGCAAAAATAGACGCACGGGAGAATGAACCGCCGGCAAACATGTTTAACAAACCTAACAGGCCTTCTTTCGAAGCCTGGTTGTTCAAAACGTTTGCATCAACACCAGGTAAAGCTACGTAAGAACCTACGCGGTAGATTAAAAGAAATAAGAGTGTGTTTATAATACGCACTCTTAAGTCCTCAATTTTCCAAATATTGGATAATGTGGTGAAAAAATTTTTCATTGAAAATTACAACTTAACAATTGAACCGCCGGCTGCTTCAATAGCTTGTTGAGCAGTTGCAGAAAACGCATGTGCCTGAACATCTAATTTAGCAGTCAGGGTACCACGACCTAAAATTTTAACTAAGTCGTTTTTTGACACTAAACCATGCTCTTTCATGGTATCAAAGTTAATTGTTGACACTGAATAAGTATCAGCTAGTTGCTGTAAAGTATCCAGGTTGATGCCGTTGTACTCAACGCGATTAGGGTTTTTAAAACCTACCTTAGGTACACGACGTTGTAATGGCATCTGTCCGCCTTCGAAACCAACTTTGGTTGAAGTACCTGAACGTGAACCGGCACCTTTGTGGCCACGGGTTGACGTACCGCCACGGCCAGAACCTGTACCACGGCCTATTCTTTTTCTATTTTTAGTAGAACCTTCTGCAGGTTTAAGATTACTTAAATTCATAACATTAAATGTTTTCTACTGCTACCAAATGATTAACTTTTCTAATCATGCCAATGATTGCAGGATTAGCTTCCACTTCAACGCTATGGTTAATTTTCTTTAAACCTAAAGCTTCGATGGTTTTTTTCTGGCGCTCGCTTCTATCGATCACGCTCTTAATCTGAGTTATTTTGATTTTCGCCATGACTGATTATCCGTTAAATACTTTACCTAAATTAATGCCACGGTGCTGAGCTACAGTATAAGCATCGCGCAGTTGAGCTAATGCAGATACAGTGGCTTTAACCACGTTGTGAGGGTTTGATGAGCCTTTAGATTTAGCCAATACGTTGTGAACGCCGGCTGACTCTAAAACAGCACGCATCGCACCACCGGCAATAACACCGGTACCGTTAGCAGCAGGTTTGATGAAAACAAAACCGCCAGAAAATTTACCGATTTGCTCGTGAGGCACAGTACCATTGATAATTGGCACTTTTACCAGGTTCTTCTTTGCATCATCAATACCTTTAGCAATTGCCTCAGTTACCTCTTTTGCTTTACCTAGACCGTAACCAACAACACCGTTTTCATCACCTACAACCACAATGGCCGAGAAGCTGAAAGTACGGCCACCTTTGGTTACTTTGGCAACACGTTGTATGCTAACCAAGCGATCTTTTAATTCAATCTCGCTTGTTTTTACTCTTTTAATATTTATTGTTGACATTACTCGTTACGGTTAAAATTGTAATCCACCTTCACGTGCACCTTCAGCCAGTTGCTTAACGCGGCCGTGGTACAAGTATCCATTTCTATCAAACACTACAGCGTTGATACCGGCAGCTTTCGCTTTCTCAGCGATAAGTTTACCTACAGCAACTGATTGTTCGCCTTTAGAACCGGTAGCGCCGAAATCTTTAGATAAAGATGAAGCTGATACCAGTGTTTTGCCGGCTACATCGTCAATAATCTGTGCGTAGATGCCTTTGTTGCTTCTAAACACTGACAAGCGCGGACGTTCTGCAGAACCTGAAAGACGCTTTCTGATTCCTTTTTTGATTTTGTCTCTTCTTGATAATTTACCTGTCATGACGATTATTTTTTAGATGCTGATTTACCTGCTTTTCTTCTTAACACCTCGCCAACAAACTTGATACCTTTACCTTTGTAAGGCTCAGGAGCACGCAGTGAGCGGATTTTGGCTGCAACCTGCCCGATTAACTGTTTGTCGATTGACTCCAGGATGATGGTTGGGTTTTTACCTTTTTCAGCAGTAGTGGATACTTTAATTTCGTTTGGCAACTCAAATACATAGTGGTGAGAATAACCCAGCACTAAATCTAAAGTATTGCCTGTGTTAGTGGCACGGTAACCTACACCAACCAACTCTTGTTCCAGTTTGTAACCAGTGGTTACACCTACAACCATGTTGTTGATTAATGCACGGTACAAACCATGTAATGCCTTATGACGTTTTTGATCTGTCGGACGGCTAACGGTTAATACACCGTTTTCTTGTGATACAGTAATATCACTGTCTATCGCTTGTTCAAGCGTACCTTTAGGACCGGTAACTTTAATTACATTAGCATCGCTAACAGTAATAGTTACGCCTGAAGGGATAGTAATTGGGGCTTTTCCTACTCTTGACATTTCTTAATTCCTTTTAAAATATTAATAAACGAAGCATAAAACTTCGCCACCAATATTGTGCTGACGGGCCTCTTTATCAGTCATTACTCCTTTTGAAGTTGACAGGATAGCGATGCCTAAACCATTTAATACTCTTGGCATAGTGTCCATGCCTGCATATTTTCTCAAACCTGGTTTACTTACACGGGTAAGCGTGCGGATAGCAGGAATTTTGGTTACCGGATGGTATTTCAAAGCAACTTTGATGTTACCCTGAGGACCATTGTCTTCAAACTTGTAGTTTGCAATGTAACCTTTGTCGAAAAGCACCTTAGTGATTTCCTTTTTCAGATTTGATGCAGGAATTTCAACAACCCTTTGGTTGGCCTTAATAGCATTCCTTACTCTGGTAAGATAATCTGCGATTGGATCTGTATTCATTATTGAAATTTGTGATGGCGGTTTCCTTCGTTTTCCCAACGACGACCTTCCATCGGTTAAAAATTAAATTTGAGCAGCTGCAGGTCTATTTTTGCAAATTGCCGGCCGCAAAGGTAAGAAATTAATTCTCAACCTGCAACCGGCAATTTAATACCTGTAAGTATGCCGTATTACCAGCTTGCTTTTTTCACTCCCGGGATTTTACCGGCCAGTGCCATTTCACGGAATGTTACACGTGAAATCCCGAACTGACGCATGTATCCGCGAGGACGACCAGTAAGCTTGCAACGGTTGTGCAATTTAACGGGTGATGCAGCTTTAGGTAATTTATCTAATGCTTCGTAATCACCAGCGGCTTTAAGGGCAGCTCTTTTTTCGGCATACCGGGCCACTAATTTAGCGCGTTTTACTTCACGTGCTTTAACACCTTCTTTAGCCATTGTTAGTATTTTGATTTTTAAATGGTAAACCAAATTGTTTCAGCAACTCCAACGCTTCAACATCATTTGTTGCAGAAGTTACAAAGGTAATATCCATACCTTGGATTTTATTGATTTTATCAATATTAATCTCAGGGAAGATAATTTGCTCAGTGATACCTAAGGTGTAGTTACCTTTACCATCAAAGCCTTTATCGTTAATACCTTTGAAGTCGCGGATACGTGGAAGAGCAACAGCAATCAAACGGTCTAAAAACTCGTACATGTTATTGTCACGTAAAGTAACACGTACACCTACCGGCATACCTTTACGTAATTTAAAGTTCGAGATATCTTTTTTAGATCTTGAAGCTACCGGTTTTTGACCAGTGATTGTTGCTAACTCAGCGATAGTAGTATCGATAAGTTTTTTATCAGTAGTAGCTGCGCCAACACCTTGGTTGATTGCAATTTTCTCCAGCTTCGGAACCTGCATTACGCTTTTGTACTGAAATTTATCTTTCAGAGCGGTGCGGATCTCGTCTTTGTATTTGGATTTTAATCTTGGAACGTAAGACATTATTTAATTTCCTCCCCTGATTTTTTTGCTACTCTAACCAATTTGCCTGCATCATTCTTTTTACGGCCAACACGGGTAGTTTCACCTGTTTTAGGGTCAACCAACGCCAGGTTGGAAATATGAATAGCAGCTTCTTTTTTTACGATGCCACCGTTAGGGTTGGCTGCATTTGGTTTAGTGTGTTTTGAAATCATGTTCACACCTTCAACCACTGCACGGTTTTTATCAACGATGATTTCGGTTACTTTACCTTGCTGACCTTTAGAGTCGCCGGCAATAACTTTAACCAAATCACCTTTGCGGATCTTTAATTTTACTTTTTTGTTTTCCATGTTACAATACCTCCGGTGCTAATGATACAATTTTCATGAATTGTTTCTCGCGTAACTCTCTTGCTACCGGACCGAAGATACGTGTACCTCTGGGCTCATCCTGGTTGTTTAACAGAACAGCAGCATTATCGTCGAAACGGATATAAGAACCATCTTTGCGGCGTACCTCTTTTTTGGTTCTTACAACTACGGCTTTAGATACAGTACCTTTTTTTACGTTGCCTGATGGCAAAGCGCTTTTAACAGTTACTACAATTTTATCGCCGACAGAGGCATAGCGTTTTGCTGTACCGCCTAATACGCGGATAACCAACACTTCTTTAGCGCCGCTGTTATCAGCTACAGTTAATCTTGATTCCTGTTGTACAATCTTATTTAGCCCTTTCTAATATTTGAACTAATCTCCAGTTTTTATTCTTGCTCAATGGGCGGGTTTCCATAATCAATACGGTATCACCAATACCACAGGTATTAGCTTCGTCATGAGCCATGAACTTGGCAGTTTTGTTTACGAACTTACCATAGATAGGGTGTTTTACTTTCCGCTCTACGGCAACTACGATGGATTTATCCATCTTGTTGCTAACTACCAGTCCGGTACGGGTTTTTCTTAAATTTCTTTCCATTTGTTTCGACGCTTTAATTATTGCTGTTCAGAAGCTGACGCCGCTTTGCGCTTGGTTAATTCAGTATTTAAACGAGCAACTTCCTTACGTACATTTTTAATACGGATAGGGTTCTCAATAGCCGAAACTGCATGAGCAAATTTCAGTTTGGTAAGATTAGTTTTCTCCTCGCTAATTCTTGCAACTAACTCTTCAGTTGACAGCGCTGATATTTCTGAGCTTTTCATTTTTGTGAATTTTCATCAAGGTGAGAGGTAAGTTGGATGCTTACATCACGCTTTCTATTTTAAATTATACCTTCAGGTTACAGGTTGTAAGCTTGTTAAAGCAACCCACAACTTACAACCTGTAATCTTACTATGCTTCTACGTAATCCCTACGTACAATAAATTTGGTTTGAACAGGCAGTTTCTGAGCAGCCAGACGAAGTGCTTCTTTAGCAACTTCTAATGGCACACCTTCTGCTTCGAAGATGATTCTACCGGGGCGTACTACCGCAACCCAGTACTCAGGAGCACCTTTACCTTTACCCATACGTACCTCTGCTGGTTTTTTAGTTACAGGTTTGTCAGGGAAAATCCTGATCCAAACTTGTCCTTCACGTTTCATAAAACGTGTTACAGCGATACGGGCAGCCTCGATTTGACGGCTGGTAATCCAGGCCGGCTCGAGTGATTTTATACCGAAAGATCCGAATGAAAGTTCAGCACCGCGGGTAGCGGCACCTTTCATTCTGCCTTTTTGCATCTTTCTGAACTTCGTTCTTTTTGGCTGTAGCATTTTATTAGCTTTTTATATCTAAACGATGTCTGTCTCGACTTTGATTAATTATCTGTTTCCTCCCGGACGGCCCTGGCCACCTGGACGGTTGCCACCACCCTGACGGTTTTGACCACCTGGACGGTTGTTACCACCCTGGCCTCCACCGCGCTGGTTGTTGTTACCGCCTCTGCGGTCACCACCACCTTGACGACGGTCGCCGCCACCTCTGCGGTCGTTACCACCACGCTCGTTGCCGAAGCCTGCAGCGCCTTCCGGACGTCCGCCTCTGCCGCTTGCGCTGCTGGTTGAACCGATGTTTGGAGACAAATCGCGTTTGCCGTAAACCTCACCTTTGCAAATCCAAACTTTTACGCCGATTTTGCCATAGGTAGTTAAAGCTTCAGCCAATGCATAATCAATGTCAGCACGGAAAGTATGCAGAGGAATTCTTCCTTCTTTATACTGCTCGGTACGTGCCATCTCAGCACCACCTAAACGACCTGAAGTCATTACTTTAATACCTTCTGCACCCATACGCATGGTTGATGCAATGGTAGTTTTCATCGCACGACGGAAAGAGATACGGGCCTCTAATTGCTTAGCTACACCTTCAGCTACTAATTGAGCATCCAGTTCAGGACGTTTGATCTCGAAGATGTTGATCTGAACGTCTTTCTTAGTAAGCTTTTTAAGCTCTTCTTTAATTTTATCTACTTCCTGACCACCTTTACCGATTACAATACCCGGACGGGCAGTGTGGATGGTTACAGTGATACGTTTTAATGTACGCTCGATTACTACTTTAGACACACCGCCTTTAGCGATACGTACTGAAAGGTATTTGCGGATTTTTTCGTCCTCAACTAATTTATCGGAGTAGTTGTTGCCACCGAACCAGTTAGAATCCCAGCCTCTGATGATTCCTAAACGGTTACCTATTGGATGTGCTTTTTGTCCCATTGTATTTAGTTGATTTCGGTTTTGCTGTCCACAATTAAAGTAACGTGGTTTGAACGTTTACGAATGCGGTATCCGCGGCCCTGAGGAGCCGGACGCAGACGCTTTAATTGACGGCCACCACCAACTGAAACTTCTTTTACATATAGTGCGCTATCTTCAACGCGTTTGCCTTCGTTTTTAGCTTCCCAGTTTTTGATAGCTGAGAGTAATAACTTTTCTACACGGATAGCAGCTTCTTTGTTAGTATATTTTAAGATATACAGTGCTTTTTCCACTTGTTCACCGCGAATCAAATCAACCACTAAACGCATCTTACGAGGCGAAGTAGGGCAGTTTTGCAACTTGGCAACAGAAGCTCCTCCTTGCTGAGCTTTCTCTTGCTCTTTGCGCTGTCTGATTGCTACAGACTTTTTAATTTTTGTTGTTGCTTCCATTACCTGTTATTTTTTCTTTTCAGCGTGACCACGGAATGTACGGGTTGGTGCAAACTCTCCCAGCTTGTGACCTACCATGTTTTCTGTTACATACACAGGGATAAATTTGTTACCGTTGTGTACTGCAAATGTATGACCAACGAAATCAGGAGAGATCATGGAACGACGTGACCATGTTTTTACAACTGATTTCTTACTTGAATCATTTAATACCTGTACTTTTTTATCCAGGTTATGATCAATATAAGGGCCTTTTTTAATCGAACGTGCCATTATTTCTTCCTTCTTTCTATGATATAACGATCAGATGTTTTCTTTTTGTCGCGGGTTTTGTAGCCTTTAGCCAGTAAACCTTTGCGTGAACGTGGGTGACCACCAGATGAACGGCCTTCACCACCACCCATAGGGTGATCAACAGGGTTCATGGCTACACCACGTACTCTTGGACGTACACCTAACCAACGCTTACGACCTGCTTTACCTAATACCTCATTCGCTTTCTCAGCGTTTGATACAGTACCAATGGTAGCTAAACAAGTTGACAGAATCATACGGGTCTCACCTGAAGGCAATTTGATGATAGAGTATTAGCCATCACGAGCCGACAATTGAGCGTATGTACCAGCCGAACGGGCAATAGTACCGCCCTGGCCAGGGTTAAGTTCGATGTTGTGGATGATAGAACCTAAAGGGATGTTTTTTAATGGTAAGGTATTTCCAACTTCAGGAGGAGAACCAGCACCAGAAAGAACAGTCTGACCAACAGTCAGGCCTTCAGGAGCAATCATATATCTTTTCTCGCCATCTGCATAATGAAGCAGGGCAATACGAGCTGAACGGTTTGGATCGTACTCAATAGTAGCAACTAATGCAGGGATCTCATGTTTGTCACGTTTGAAGTCAATCAAACGGTACGATTTTTTATGACCACCACCGATATAACGCATAGTCATTTTACCAGTGTTGTTACGTCCGCCTGATTTTTTGTGCGATACAACCAATGATTTTTCAGGAACGTTGGTAGTCACATCAGAGTAGTCAGCGCCTACCCGGAAACGGGTACCCGGGGTTACCGGTTTAAATCTTTTAACTGCCATGTCTCTTTTTAGATTGTGCTATAAAAATCAATTGTTTCACCATCCTTTAAAGTGATGATCGCTTTCTTGTAAGCAGCTGGCCTCCCGGTTACAGTTCCTGCTTTAGTGTAGCGGCTCTTCAATTTGCCGGCATATTTCATAGTATTTACTGCAGTTACAGTAACACCATACATTGCTTCTACTGCTGATTTGATTTGAATTTTATTCGCTCTGGTATCAACTTTAAAAGCGTAACGATTAAGTTTCTCTGTTAGCAGAGATACTTTTTCAGTAAGTAAAGGTTTTTTTAAAATTTCCATAATTACTTAGCGAATGCTTCCTCCAGAGTTTTAACAGAACCTGCAGTTAATAAAAGCTTGCCTGCGTTTAACACATCATACGTGCTTAACTGGTCGGCAGTGATAACTTTAGCTTTCTTCAAGTTTCTGCTTGATAAATAAATATTGTTGTTGGCAGCAGGCAACACCAAAAGAGTTTTCTCATTGGCGATGTTTAAATCAGCAACCAGCTTAGTATAGTTTTTAGTTTTGATAGTATCGAAAGTAAAGTCTTCTAATACTACAATGCTGTTATCCTGAGCTTTGTAAGTAAGTGCTGATTTACGTGCTAATTGCTTAAGCTTTTTGTTCAGCTTAAAGCTGTAATCACGCGGTTGCGGACCGAATACACGGCCACCACCGTTAAACAAAGGTGATTTAATGCTACCCGCACGGGCTCCACCAGTACCTTTTTGTTTATGTAATTTGCGGGTTGAACCTGCAATTTCGTTACGTTGTTTTGATTTGTGTGTACCCTGACGTTGGTTAGCTAAAAACTGTTTAACATCAAGATAAATCGCGTGATCGTTAGGTTCGATACCGAAAACAGAATCAGGAAGCTGCACCTTGGCACCTGTTTGCTGACCTGATACATTTAATACATTAACTTCCATCTTATTTATCCACGATTACGAATGAACCCTTAGCTCCTGGGATGGAACCTTTAACAACCAGCAAATTTTGCTCGGCAAACACTTTAACCACTTCAAGGTTTTGCACCTTAACACGTGAGTTACCAGTTTGACCAGCCATGCGCATGCCTTTAAATACGCGTGAAGGCCAAGACGAAGCACCCAGTGAACCTGGCGCGCGTAAACGGTTGTGCTGACCGTGAGTTTGCATACCCACACCGCCAAAACCATGACGCTTTACCACACCTTGAAAGCCTTTACCTTTTGAAGTACCAACCACATCCACAAAGTCTCCAACAGCAAAAATGTCTACCGCAACAGTGTCGCCCAGACTTTTTTGATCTTCGAAAGTTGTGAATTCAACCAGTTTACGCTTTGGCGTAGTACCGGCTTTCTGGAAATGGCCTTTTAAGGGAGCTGGAGTGTTTTTCTCTTTTTGCTCATCATATGCCAGCTGAACAGCTGCATATCCGTCTGTATCAACAGACTTAACGTGTGTTACCACGCAAGGTCCAGCCTCGATTACCGTACAGGGAATGTTTTTCCCCGCCTCATCGAAAATGCTGGTCATTCCTACCTTTTTTCCAATAATTCCTGACATTTTCTTAATTAATTAATTCTGCCCATCGAAGCAGTAGGGCTTCGTTCAAGGCAATTTTCCCGGTTTAAGGGACGGCAAAGATAGGAATTTTTAATTATGTGTCAAATAGTTACGGAATTATTTTTGATAGTTTTTAACATTGATTATCAGCGGAAATAGATACTTTTTTCGCTGATGTTTTGAAATGTTATTCTGATGACGGCGCAACATGATAAAATGCGTCGAAAAACTTGCTCTTTATTGGCCATTTTGTGCCTCTGATTACTACTTTTTCATCAGCT
>CAXYKR010000377.1:0-6758 GCA_964277815.1 uncultured Mucilaginibacter sp.
CAGGTGCACACTGTTCACAAAAAACAGGTCGAAATAAGCAGCTATTTTAACAGAGTACTGAATGATGCCAAACTGTACAAAGGCAAGCAATGCAACACCAGCGAGCAAGGCTAACAGCGTCCGTTTCGTGTTAACCTGTTTAGCGCGTTTGAAATAATAAATCAGCGTAAGTGCCGGTATGGTTAACAAGTTGAGCAGGTGAATACCGATAGATAGGCCCATAATGTAAGCAATGAGCACCAGGTAGCGGTCGGCATCGGGTTGTTCGGCGCGGGCTTCCCACTTAAGCATGGCCCAAAATACTACCGACACACACAACGTAGCCTGCGCAAATACAATGGTTTCGACAGCCGAAAACCAAAATGTATCGGTATAAGCAAACGCCAATGCACCGACCAGTCCGGAGCCCATTATCATCAATAAGTTTTTACTGTTGGGCATTTCGGGTTGTTTAGCCAACAGTTTTTTTGCAAGAGCAGTGATGGTCCAAAACAAAAACATTACAGTGACAGCACTGGCAATGGCTGATGCCATATTAGTGAAATAAGGTACGTTGGCCCGGTTACCCATCGAAAGTAGCGAGAACGCTTTGCCAATCATGGCAAACAAAGGGTAGCCAGGCTGGTGCGAAACCTGCAGGCGATAAGCGCAGGCAATAAATTCGCCGCAGTCCCAAAAGCTGACTGAGGGTTCTAGGGTTAAGATGTAGCTGGTTAAGGCAATGACAAAACAGAGCCAGCCTAACAGGTTATTAATTTTGTGGTAATGCATAGGATAATAAGTAAAGGTGTTACCATAGTGCTAATTACCAGCAAGTTCAGTTTTATCTGTCAAACCCTAATCATCATTAACATCTTTTAACATTAGCGGCGTGTTACAGACCTATTAATTCGTGATGAAAAAATAATGAAAATTTAGTGTTTGATTTACAGTGGGATAGGGCTTACAAAGCCAATAATACCTATTTTATACTCAAAATAGCATAAAACGATTTGCAATTACTAAACCGGATGCTATCTTTGCAGCAGATTTAAGAAAAACACGAACACGTTTCTAAGGCTTCTCAAATCTCCGATTCCAAAGCATTTAAAATGCAAACGTTCGAATCCGGAAAAATAAAAAAATATTTGCAAGTGGTTTTGAAATTCTTACCTTTGCAAACCCAATCGGGATGTAGCGTAGCCCGGTATCGCGCCACATTTGGGATGTGGAGGCCGCAGGTTCGAATCCTGCCATCCCGACGATACCCCATATCAAACGATATGAAAAGCCTGTAAATCAATGATTTACAGGCTTTTTTGTTTTCCTGCCAACGCAAAATATATCAATTCATCGCAAGTTGTCCGATACCTAAGTGAATACCTGTTTTCGTTTCATACTTTTGAGGTATTCAAAAGTGGCTTAAGTCATTGTTATACAATAAGTTGCAAGGCAACGAGCTTGTGTTAATTTGCGCTGATTTGAGCTCTTTTTTGGATCCCTTTAGGTATGATTTAATACCCAGTAAATGCAAATGGTTTAATTAGATCAATGTTATGAAAGCGATTAACACATTTAGTGTCCACTTCAACTTGAAGACACAAAAAGAAAAAGAAGGAAAAGCGCCGGTTTATGCCGCGATTAAAGTTAATGGGGAGAAAACAACGCTCGCCCTTAAGCAGAGTGTTACTACCCGGTGCTGGGACATTCGAAAAGGTATGGGCAAGGCTACAACGGCTGAGGGCAGGGAACTCAACATCTACCTGGAAGAGGTGAGACAGGTACTGAGTGAATGTTACCGTGAGTTACAACTCCGGCGCCGCGTCATCAGTGCCGATGCCGTCAAAAACGCATTTTTAAGGAATGGAGATGACGAGCACACGCTGGACGAAATTGCGGATTATCACAATGAAACATCTAAGGGGGTACTCGCGCAGGCAACGATGAAAAATTATTACACGACCCAAAAGTACCTGAGGGAATTTGTAAGTGGTGGCTTAAAAAGAAAAACATTTTACCTGTCTGAATTGAATTACAAGTTCATCCAGGATTTTGAAGTGTTTTTACGAAACCACCAGCCGGTTGATCATCAAAAGCCATTGACCACGAATGGCATCATGAAGCATTTGGAGAGGTTCAAGAAGATGGTCAACCTGGCTTGCAGGATTGAGTGGCTGTACCGGGACCCTTTCGAAAAATATCAATTAAGATTCGATCGTGTCGAAAAAGACTTTCTCACAGCTGACGAGCTTGCTGCACTGGAACAAAAGGATACGCTGTTGCCCCGGCTGAGTGTCGTGAGGGATATCTTCGTATTTGCCTGTTATACCGGACTTGCTTTTGTTGACGTGATGGAACTTACTCCTAATAATCTGGTCAAAGGGCAGGATGGCGGGTTGTGGATTAAGACCTGCCGGCAGAAAACGACCATTCCGGTCAATGTTCCGGTACTCAACCAGCCTGAAAGAATTTTAGCGGCGTATCAGGGTAATATCAGAGCGGCGGCGAGAGGAACAATTTTTCCCAAGATATCCAATCAAAAAATGAATAGTTACCTTAAGGAACTTGCTGAACTTTGCGACATCAGCAAGGTGTTAACTTTTCATATGGCCAGGCATACGTTCGCCACAACGGTAACGCTGGTCAACGGGGTGCCTATAGAAACGGTCAGCAAACTTTTGGGTCATACGTCCATGCGTTCAACACAAGTCTATGCTAAAGTTATTGAGAGAAGAAGAGTGAGCGAGGATATGGCGGTGCTTAAAGGTAAGCTCAAAAAACTGTCTGTCTCTTAAGTTATCGTGACTGAAAAATAAAAAAGATAATTCTTATCCGGGCTACAATGAGCTGTTAACGGGCTTTCCGGATGCAAGAATGAATACTAACGATCCGATACCCAACCCTAACATGAATGTGTTAGAGTTTGTAAATAAACAAAAAGGATTTGAAAACAAGGTAGCCGCTTTCTCATCATGGGAGGTATTTCCGGCTATCCTGAACGCTAAACGTTCAAAGTTACTGGTGAACTCCGGCTTTATGGACTTTGACCGGGCCGATGCCAGTGACCGTTTGAAATATATCAGTAAAGTGCAGCACGAGGCTACAACAATTTTGGGCGAGAAAACCAGGCTCGACTTTGCCACTTACGAAATGGGCTTTGAATACCTGAAGCAGTATAAGCCAAGATTGCTTTACTTAGTTTTTGATGAAACCGATGACCTGGCTCATGAGGGCTCCTATAAACTGTATTTAAAACAGGCGCATACGGAGGATAAGTATATAGCAGACTTATGGAATTAACTGCAGCACGATCCTTATTATAAAGACCAGACAACGCTCATTATTACCTGTGACCACGGCCGCGGAGAACAGGATAACAACACCTGGACGAGCCATGGTCAGAATCTCAAAGAGTCTAATCAGACTTGGTTTGCTGTTATAGGACCAGAAACTACTGCTAAAGGCATAGTAAAAGGACAGAGTTATCACAACCAACTGGCGCAAACCATAGCGAACTTTTTAGGATTGGATTTTAAAAAAGCAGCAGGCCACGAAGTAGGCGAGGCCGTTAAAGAAGTTTTACATTAAAAACTTAACCGGTAGTAGATTATATTTATCCTTTAACTTCGAGCAATCTCAATAGAAAGACGCTTAATTATTATTAAAAATGCGCAGTGCTTCAAGTAAAGGCTGCGCATTTAATTTGATAGGTTAACTCTGACCGAAGAAACTAAAGCGATTAAGTTAAGAGCCAGTTTGTGGTATGATTCACTAACTGACATTGCGTTAAGTTCAGATGAGTTTTACACTAAAAGCTTATTTCATTTGGATTAAAGCAACCAGTAAGGCACATGGTTTATAAAAGGTAAATACTATTTGATTCCGTGCTTATTTAATATATTAAGGATTTGTGGCTGGATATGCTTAAGCATTCTGTCATAACCTAAATCATTAGGATGCGTGCCATCAATAGTACCTTCGTGGTCAGTCCCTATCATGTCTTCGGACGTGATAAAATATAAATTTTTCGTGCCTCTTTGCAGTAGCTTAAGTAGCTCCGTTTGCACGTTGAGATTTTGTTGCTTAACCTGTGCGCCCAACACTTTGTCCCAATAACCAGTTTCGCGGACCAGACTTTGCATTAGAATGATAGGTGCGTCAGGATGTTTATCACGTATCGTGTTGATGAGGTTGACCGTGCGCTCGGTAATTAGTTGCGGATTAGTGTTAGGCACGCAATCCAAAATATAGGCATCAGCCTCTGTGGATGCTACCATAGCGGCTGCTTCAGGTTCCATTTTGGCACTTCCGCTTAAACCCAGGTTTATAAAATTAATACCTGTGGCCCTGGTCATGCGGGCGGGGTAAGCCATGCCTGGTCTGCTGGCGCCTGTACCCTGCACAATACTGGAGCCGTAAATAAGCACCCGTTTGCGAAACGGATCGGTGCCGCTATTAATTGAAGCCGAATTTTCGACACCTATTTCTACGTTTTGAACCTTATCATACAAAGGCAGATAAAGCAGGCATTCTTTTTCCGTATTATCCATCCGGCTGATTAAAATTTCCTGGTTACAAACGCCTGTTACTTTCCCTATACCGGCAAATTGCCATTGGTTACCGTTTTTAATATACAGGTCTACGCCTTTTTGTGCGGTTGGCATCATGTTGGGTAGTGCTTTACTGGCAGAAACACACCACTTGGCAGCAATGACCTGGCTGTTTGTTTTAAAGCTAATGGCCAGCCCTGCAGCATGGGTAAGCAGTTGCTTTACACGCGGAGGCAGGCCTTGGTATTTACTGGTATCGGCACGGTCATATCTCTGAGGCGTGAGTTCAATCTTACCAAGCAGGGTAAGATTATCGGCGTTAATGTATTTCAGGGAGTCGGCTTTTTGCGCATTAACCGTTAGGCCGGTAAAGCAAATAAGCCATAGGCATAAGTATTTCATTTTAAAGCAAAATGGAAGGATGTTTTGATGATTATTAACGGCTATTAATACTGTGCATTCTATTTGTTGTTAGCTCTGCTACAACAGACTCTTGAGCTTGCTTAGTTCAAAGGCCCGTTAATTTAATTGACGAGTGTAAAAGCTAATCAATCAAATTAACGAGCCTTTAATAGTGTCAACTTATTTGTTAAGAATCAGCACCATAGGGTAATGGTCTGACGCGTAATCAGTAAAAGCGTCTTTTACCAGGTAAGCATCAGCGTAAGAGTTGAGCAAAGTGCCGTTCATCCAGATATAGTCGATACGGGTAAAATTACCATGAGTGCGCAGTTTGGTAGGCGCGCTTTTATCATATTTGGTCATACGCTGGTACTTCCAGGTATCATGATAACCACTGTCAATCATACTTTGAATGGTGCTGTAATCAATTTTACCATTGTTGAGTACTTTGGTACCTGGGTTGTTGGCTTCAGATGCTCTTACCAAATTCATTTTAGTAGCATTATTGTCATAGAACGATGAGTCTTGTGGAGACATATTATTGAAATCGCCCATCATCAACACTTTTTCCGAACGTGGAATCTGACTCGCCCGGCTAAGTATCGTGGCTATCTCTTCTTTACGCTTCTCGTAAGTATCAGGGTTAAGGTGTATTACAAAGAAATGATAATCGAGCACTGATGCTTCAATAAGGTGTAGAGTAGAGGGTTTTGACTTAATATCAGTGATTGGATATTTAGAAACTAAGGCTACCGGCAAACCGTTTACATGGTGTATCAGTGAATAATTGTAACCCATGCTTGCGGCAAAACTTTTCAGACCGGTCGGTCCGAATCCTTTCATTTCCTGGAAAGCAATTACAGCTGGCTTAAGCGTATCTATCCATTGTTTAAATTTAGCGATTCGCGCAGTATCGCCCCTAAAACCCTCATAAGTATTGTACGACAATACCTTGAATTTGGTAGAGTCGACCGATGCCGTCCTTACTTTTTTATCTATACTTTCCGGAGCGTCGGCGTTTTGTTTAACCGGTTCTTTTAGACAGGAAATTAAACTGCCTGCCGCAAGCAGCAATACAGCTGCATTACGCATTACATTCATGATTTGAGTTTTCATATTGTTGTTAATTAATTTTGCCACCATACTTTAGTTAACAAATTATCACCACCCATGCGTGCTGCTGCAACGTCATAGTTGGCCTTGTTAGTTGCTTGGGTAATTAAAGGGTAATCGAACCGGCGGGGCATAATGCCATTGTTTTGAGCGGCCGGGCCTACAGGTAGTACCGGGTATCCGGTCCGGCGGTAATCGTACCAGGACTCAAATCCTGAAAAAAACATGGCAATATATTTTTGGCTCATCAAACGCTCCATATTGGCCGTGCTTCCGGTAAACCTTACGTTAGCCCTACTCAGATAGGTAGTTCCGGCGCCGCCATCCCAGGTGCACTTCCACTGCCTCCACGAAGCTTCAATCCCTTTGTTGTAAAAGGATTGTGCATCTGCTATAATCCAGCCCTTCAGGGCAGCTTCGGCCAACAAAAAATTAACTTCGGCCCAGGTAAGAATAGGGTAGGGGTAGTTATCTGCTTTGAGCGTAGTTGCCAGTGTGGAGGTGTTTAAACCGCCATTGTTAGCAAAGGCAATAGTTTCCTGCTCAGTATAGCCACTTGGAATACCTACATAAGCACCCGAAGAGTTACGGGTGCTTATGTAGGTATTCCAAGTGGCTATACTGAGCAGGAAACTATTGCCTTTGCTAACAATGGCGGTTTAAACACCTCCACACTGGCAACTACGCTCAAAGCAGATAACTACCCCTACCCTA
>CAXYKR010000378.1:0-2603 GCA_964277815.1 uncultured Mucilaginibacter sp.
TAACAAAAAGAACCCTAAGTACAAACAACGTCAAGGGTAATTAAAAACATTGGAATGGTCGTACAACGGTGGCCCAGCCGTTCGGTCGTTCTCTAAAAAACAATAAAAAATATGGCAAGGATTTCAGGTATAGATTTACCAAGAAACAAAAGAGGCGAGATAGGATTAACCTACATTTACGGTATCGGTCGTTCTACAGCTCAACAAATTTTAGACGAAGCTGGTATCTCTTATGATACCAAAGTTCAGGATTGGTCGGATGATCAACTGGCTGCTATTCGTGGTATCATCAACGATCAAATCAAAGTTGAAGGTGCTCTGCGTTCAGAAGTTCAATTGAACATTAAACGTTTGATGGATATTGGTTGTTACCGCGGTACACGTCACCGTAAAGGTTTGCCTCTGCGTGGTCAGCGTACTAAAAACAACTCACGTACCCGTAAAGGTAAACGTAAAACAGTTGCTAACAAGAAAAAAGCTACGAAGTAATAAATGATTACTGATGGTATAGCCAATGCGGTTATAGCATCAGTAGGATTATCTCATACAGTATCAACAATTAATTAGCGGGTCCCAGTTTTAGTAACTCCGTAATCCGTTAGTTTAAAGAAACAAAAAATGGCTAAAGCTAAAAAAGTAACCAAAAAACGTATCGTTGTTATTGAGCCGGTAGGTCAGGCACACATCAACGCTACTTTTAACAACATCATCGTAACCTTAACCAACAGTTCAGGTCAGGCTATCTCTTGGTCTTCTGCAGGTAAAATGGGGTTCAAAGGTTCTAAAAAGAACACTCCTTACGCTGCATCACAAGCTGCTGCCGATTGCGGTAAAGTAGCTTACGACTTAGGCTTACGTAAAGTTGAGGTGTTTGTTAAAGGCCCGGGTGCTGGTCGTGAGTCGGCTATCCGGACGCTGCAAACCAGCGGTATTGAGGTTACTACTATTAAGGACATCACTCCACTGCCACACAACGGCTGTCGTCCTTCAAAAAGAAGAAGAGTTTAATTAATCGATTTTAAAGCTAAGATTCTGCAGTTACAGGCTGCATGATACTTTAAAAACAAAAACCATGGCAAGATATACCGGACCAAAGTCCAAAATTGCACGTAAATTCAGAGAGCCTATTTTCGGCCCTGATAAAGTGTTAGAAAGAAAAAATTACCCTCCTGGCATGCATGGCGTGTCAAAACGCAGAGGTAAACAATCTGAGTACGCTGTTCAGTTACAAGAAAAACAAAAAGTAAAATACACTTACGGTGTATTAGAGCGTTACTTCGAGAACTTATTCCACCGTGCTTCTGCACGTGAAGGTATCACCGGTACTAACTTGCTTCAGTTGTTAGAGGCTCGTTTAGATAACGTAGTTTACCGTTTAGGTATTGCTCCTACACGTTCAGGTGCCCGCCAGTTAGTAGGTCACAAACACATTACTGTAAATGGTGAAGTAGTAAACATTGCTTCATATACCATTAAACCTGGTGACGTTGTAGCCGTTCGCGAAAAATCAAAATCATTGGAGGCTATCACTAATTCAGTAGCTGGCCGTAAAGTAAATAAATATAGCTGGTTTGAATGGGATGCTGCTGCGTTAAGTGGTAAACTGTTAAACTACCCTAACCGCGATGAGATTCCGGAAAATATTAAGGAAAACTTAATCGTCGAGTTATATTCAAAATAATTAATGATATTGAGCTGCGAAATGATTGGCATTTTATGTCAGTCATTTTCGTGGTTATATTTCATCCAATCAGTAAACAATAAACAAAGCATATAAATGGCAATTTTAGCATTTCAAAAACCAGACAAGGTTATCATGCAGAAGTCAACCGACTTTGAAGGCACGTTTGAATTCCGTCCGTTAGAACCAGGCTTCGGTATAACCATTGGTAATGCTTTACGTCGTATCTTACTTTCTTCATTGGAAGGTTATGCTGTCACCTCAGTACGTTTTTCAGGTGTAACGCATGAGTTTTCAACCATCAAAGGTGTTGTTGAAGACGTTACAGAAATCATCCTGAACCTGAAACAAGTACGTTTGAAAAAAACAGGTGAATCGGGTGATACTGAGAAAATCTTTGTCATCGTTAACGGACAAGACAGCTTTAAAGCTGGCGATATCACTCAGTTCTCTAATAATTTTGCTGTTTTAAATCCAGAGTTGGTTATCTGCAACATGGATCCTTCGGTAACCTTAGAAGTTGAGTTAACTGTTAACAAAGGCCGTGGTTATATTCCAAGCGAAGAAAACAAAAATCCTGATGCTGCAATCGGTGTTATCGCAATCGACTCGATTTATACGCCGATTAAAAACGTAAAATACAGTATTGAGAATTATCGTGTAGAGCAAAAAACCGACTATGAGAAATTAGTGCTGGATATTGCTACTGATGGTTCTATTCATCCTGAAGATGCGCTTAAAGAAGCGGCAAAAATCTTAATCCAACACTTCATGTTATTCTCCGACGAGAACATGATGCTGGAGGCTCAGGCTAAAGAAGAAACTAAAGAGGTTGATGAAGAAATTTTACATATGCGTAAAATTCTGAAAACCGAGTTAGTTGACCTTGACCTGTCGGTACGCGCGTTAAACTGCTTAAAAG
>CAXYKR010000379.1:0-2987 GCA_964277815.1 uncultured Mucilaginibacter sp.
TGTAAAAAATGGAAAAGGAATAGATATCTGACTGCAACAAAATGAGCTCATAAAGCGGTAAGCAGTTGGACTGAAAATCGGGGGAAGAGACCCTCGGAAATCAAGGGTCAAATGAGGTTAAAAAGAAGACCGGTTATTGAAGTGTGGCGCAAACGCAAACCTTCAATTTTGGATAGTCGAATAGCCTTTTTAACCCACTTGGCAAGGCCGGCAAAACCACAAGCCAGGAGGCTTGCGGCAGCGATGCCCCCAGCTCCCTAAAGGGGGAGTTTCTTAATAGCACTGATCAAAAACTCCCCCTTTAGGGGGCTGGGGGGTAAAATTCCGTTTCGGACAAAAGGGCAGGTAGTAGCCAGTAAAATGAATTCATTGATTAGTGCCACCAAGAGTTTATTCTGTTAATCCTCTAATTCGGTAAATTCTGATTCAGACAAAAGAAATAGCCTCGCCGGCAATGAGGCGAATGTAGGAAGTGAATGTCACTGTTGGGTGTCATAACAGCACGAGGTAAGTGAGAAGTATAGGTTCATTTTATACAATGTTAACATAAGTGTATTAAATGTATTTAATGTTTATTTAAGATGATTCAATATAAATAAAAACAACGACTTATGTAAGTTAAGTAAACCTAAGATAGAAGTTTATTAACGGGTGTTTTAGCTGTTATTTATCATAATACCAGTGGTGATATCTTGTTGGTTACTTGTCCTCAGGAGATAGCCTCGTGCCTTAAAATAAAACGCTTGTTTTGAACTATTTCTGTAGTTTGGATTTTGCAGTTGAGGAAAATGAAAAGCATAATTTTAACTGAAAGACAGCACCAGGAGTGCCGGTCATTCATCAAGTAAATTAAAAGTTAGCATTCAAAACAAGGGCTTTTCAGGCGTTGAACGGCTCAAAACAGACTCGCTGCTTCGAGCAAGATTTCTCGTTATTACTCGAAATGACAGGTTGAGTTTTGCTAATTTATTTGGTAGAAACTCAGTGCCTGTTATTGCCAAAATCGCTTTTAAAGTCAGGGCAATCAGACCCATAAAATCACGGTAATCAAACACACAAAATCATCCCAAAAATCAGCACAATCAAACAAAATAAAATCAGTGAAATCACTCATTCCAAAATCAGTGAAATCAAAAAAATAAATACCCATGAACGGTTACCAATTAACTAAACAATATTTCACTTTTGCGGCGGCTAACCCGGGGGCAACCACGCCGGGTATGTGCGCCCTTTTTATGTGGCTTGTGGAGGTGAACAACCGCAGCCGCTTTACCCAAAACTTTTTCTTTAACGCCGAAGATGCCGGCTACGCCTGCGGCATGCAAAGCCGCAAAACGGTGTGGAAGTACCTGGTGCAACTGGAGGTGGCCGGGCTGGTGCGCGTGGTGTATAAATCCAACAACCAGGAACGGCCGTCGGTGTTGTCGCTTTGTTTAGAAGGTAGCAGTTGTTTGAGTAGCAGTGGCGGTGGCGGTAGCAGTCGTTGGTATGGGGGTGAGAGTTTTGATGAGGGTAGCGGTTTGTTGGATTGCCGTTTTGCCGACGCCGGGCAGTCATCAGATGATACTGGTGATGGGCAAAATCAGGCAGGAGAGTTGTCGCGCCGGCAGCCTTGTAAACCGACTAAAGATGGTGCGTTGGAGGAGCCTTTTAACGGTCATGCTGGCGATGATGATATTATGGTAGATGATGTGCTTAGTGTATCGGGAGGTGCGGTTAAGGTTGGTGGTTTTGAGCAATCGTGTTTCAATCCTGACTCCCTCAGCCCCCTAAAGGGAGAGTTGCGCCACTCAAATCCTGACTCTCTCAAACAGCCCCACCTAAATCCTCCCCGGCAGGGAGGACTTTTGAATGGCAGGGCGAAGTTGCAGGTTGCTAACCCGACATCTGAAAGAAATGATGTTGCCACACTTGCTAAAAGTGTTGTCGACAAAAACGCTGTTGTTAAGGTTGCTGTAAATGCAAATAAAATTGCCGCCGTCAACCCAAAATCAACCTCCATAAAGTCAACTATCGCTACTGCCACCGCTACTCCCAAACCTGCTACTTCAAGAAAACCTGCCACCCCTAACAAAGCCGCAAAAACGACTGCTACTGCCACTGCTACCCTCAAAAGCATGGCAAGAAATGCCCCACCGCCTCCCCGGCGCGGAAACACCGCTTCCCCGGCGCTTGCCCACTCTTATAAAGGGTTAAACTATCCAAACCAAAAAAACAGTGTAAACGGGTCGCGTATGGGTTTTGGAGGGATGAAGGAGCCGGACTTGAGCGAGGTGAGCCGGTTTTTTACCGAGCATGGCTATGCGGCTGGTGCGGCGGCCAAGGCCTGGGCGCATTACCGGCAGGCCAACTGGCACGATGTGCAGGGCAGGCCGGTGCTCAACTGGCAGCAAAAGTGCCGCACCATCTGGTTTACGCCCGAAAACCGCATCATTGCCACCCAATCACGCTTTGTACAATGAACGAGAAAGAAAAACTGCAGGCCCTGGATATCGACCTCAGGCGCATCGCCACCACCGGCAAAACAATTTGCCCCAAATGTTCGCATAGTCGTCGCAAAAAGAACGACCCCTGCCTGAGCGTAAACATTCCCGATGGTACCTACCACTGCCACCATTGCGGCTGGAAGGGTCGTGCGCTGGATATGGCGGCCTTTGAGCGTAAAACCTATGTGCGGCCCACTTTCACCAACCGAACGCCACTGAGCAAGCCCTGGGTGGATTGGTTTGCCGCGCGGGGCATCCGCCAGCAAACGCTGATTGATTTGGGCGTTACCGAGGGCCAGGAGTGGATGCCGGGCGCGGGCCAGGCCGTGAGCACCGTGCAGTTTAACTACCTGCGCGGCGGCGAGCTCATCAACATTAAATACCGCGACGCCCAAAAGCACTTTAAGCTGAGCAAGGATGTCGAACTGATTTTTTACAACCTCGACAGTCTGCAAGGCCAAACCGAATGCATTATTTGCGAGGGCGAACCCGACGCCCTGA
>CAXYKR010000380.1:0-13662 GCA_964277815.1 uncultured Mucilaginibacter sp.
CTGTTTGCTGACAAAGTAGCGCCAGACATGGCCGAAAAAGCAAACGTTGAGTTGGTGGAGGCCCGGAAAAAAGCCATGGAAAGCCGCAAAATCGCCCCCGAAAAAGTCAAGGCTGAGATTGCCCGAATGAATGAAGCTTTTGCTGCCAGCAAGCAATATTCAATCACTGATTTTTTTAGGTCGTTGTTGGTATCTGCTATTTTGGTGTTTGCTGTTTCGGCCTTGTTAGGTGCGCTGTTTAAACGCGAAAAACATACCCAGGCTTCCTGACAACAACCACTTATTGCATCATTTGGTTAGGGTTGTAAGGGCGCACCGAAAGAACACTATCTACCACAAAATTGCTTACACCTCTCCATGGCAACGGGTTTTTGTATTCTTTGTAATGCAGTTCCAAGTAAGCGCCTGCGCTCCGGTTCAGTTTCTCTGCCACTTTAGGGTCGGTAACCGAAAACATGAACTCGTTCGACTGGATATTGCCTTGTGTAGGGGTGCGTATACCTGTTTGTATTAAACGTCCCTCGTAAGTTTTAAACAAGTTACCCTTATGTACAAAGTAATTCATGGTACCGGCCTTGGTGCCGTCGCCAAATACAAAGTAGTAACGGTAATAAACAACCCCGGCTAAAACCAGGAAAACAATAATTAAGATGATAGTAACAATGCGCTGTTTCATGATTGTTACTATAACAAGATAAATACCAAATTGTACAGATTATTTTAACTTATCTTCTTAATTAAGAAGCTGTAACGCTAATTAATTATCGTTATAGCCTATCGTTTTAAAGGCTACGAAAAAAACGATAAACTCAGCAAAAATTTTCAACGCAAAACGGCCTCCCATCAGGAAGGCCGTTTTTTATATGATGCAAGCGCTTAGCTTACTTTTTCATCAATTTTACAATATCACTGCCAAATACAAATACCATCAGCGATACAAGTATCACAAAGCCTACAATCTGCGCGCGCTCCAAAAATTTGTCGCTTAGTGGCTTGCCTTTAATCATCTCGATAATCAAGAATAAAGCATGACCACCATCCAATGCCGGGATAGGCAACAGGTTCATCAGTGCTAATGCCATCGATAACAGGCCTACCAGGCTCCAAAAACGCAGCCAGTCTACATGTGCACCAAACAGGCGGGCAATGCCTATTGGGCTTGATAATGCTTTGTTAGCTTTAACCTGACCGGTGAATACTTTACCCAAACCTTTAGCATTATCACTAAAAGTACCCCAAGCTTTAGATGCGCCTACCGGTAGTGAACCGAAGAAACCAAATTTTAAAGTTTTTTCTTCGGGCAGGTCTGTTTTAACCCGGATGCCAAAGCGGCCGTCTTTAAAGCCCAGCATGCCATCTTTGTTTACATCGGCAATAACGGCTCTGGTTTCGTTGTTGCGCTTAACGGTAAGGCCTATGCGCTTGTTTTTATACTTCTGGATTTCCTGCTGAAACTCATCATAAAAATGAATCGTTTTGCCGTTTACCGCAATAATGCTGTCGCCATGCTGTAAGCCTGCTTTTTGAGCATTACTACCTGTAACTACCGAGTCTACCATAAAAGTGGTACGCGGCACGCGGTTAATAAACTCCTCAATACCCATATCTGATACATCGTTCAGGATATTGCCCGGTACCTTAATATCCAGGTTTTGGTTAGCGCGGTGCACGTTTAGAGTGCTGTTGCCCATCAGTACTTTTGAGCTGATGAGGTCTTCAAAGCGTTCAACCTTCTGTCCGTTAACACCCACTACTTTGTCGCCTGCCTTTAAGCCTATTTCCTGACCAATTTTACCCGGAACAATACCATATTTCAGTGCATCATTAGGGATGTAGCTTTCGCCGTATTTTATCGTGAGTATCCAAAAAATTAGAATCCCCAAAATGATGTTCACAAAAATACCGCCGAGCATTACAATCAAACGCTGCCAGGCTGGTTTAGAGCGGAACTCCCAGGGCTGCGGCGGACCCGACATTTGCTCAGTATCCATCGACTCATCAATCATACCGGCAATTTTTACGTAGCCGCCCAGTGGCAGCCAACCCATGCCGTACTCAACACCTTTATAATTAAACTTAAACAGGCTAAAGCCCCAGGCGTCAAAAAACAAATAAAACTTTTCTACTTTGATGCCAAAAGCGCGGGCTGCTATAAAATGCCCAAATTCGTGCAGTATTACTAAAATTGATAGGCCCAGTATTAACTGGCCTGCCATTATCACTATATCCATTATAATTGTACGTTCTAAACCGTCAATGCCTTAAACGGCGTTTTCTTAATTAAATTTTGCGCTAAGATGCGTGTTTCTTTATCAGTATTCAAATAGTCATCCAATGTTGGACTATCTACATAAGGCATTTGTTTCATACAAGCCTCAATTATTTCGCTCATTCCCAAAAAGCTAACCTCGTCGGCCAGAAAGCCGGCTACGGCCACCTCATTTGCGGCGTTGATAATGCAAGGCATGTTACCGCCAGCCTTCAATGCTTCAAAAGCCAGCGCCAGATTCCTGAATGTTTCCATATCAGGCTTCTCAAAACTCAGGTTAGGGTAGGCGGTAAAATCAAAACGCTTGTACTGGTTTTTAATACGTTCGGGATAACCCAAAGCGTATTGGATGGGTAGCTTCATGTCCGGTAAGCCCAATTGCGCCTTCATAGAGCCATCTTCAAACTGCACCAGTGAATGTACGATGGATTGCGGATGTACAATAACTTCAATTTGCTCTAATTGTAAATTGAACAGCCATTTAGCCTCAATTACTTCCAGACCTTTATTCATCAGTGAAGCCGAGTCGATGGTGATTTTGGCGCCCATCACCCAGTTAGGATGCTTTAAGGCATCATGCCGGGTTACGTTGGCTAAAAAATTACTGTTTTTACCTCTGAAAGGCCCACCAGAAGCTGTAAGAATAATTTTTTCAATCGGATTTTGTTCTTCACCTGCCAGGCACTGAAAGATGGCCGAATGTTCAGAATCTACCGGTAGCAGTTTTACCTGGTGCTGCTTGGCTAAGGCCGTTATTAACTCGCCGGCAACTACCAACGTTTCTTTATTGGCCAGGGCAATATCTTTACCCGCTTTTACCGCATTAATAGTAGGTTCTAAGCCGGCAAAGCCTACCATAGCGGTCAGTACGATATGTAGCTCAGGCAGAGTTACAATGTTTTTTACTTCCTCATAACCGGCTAAAACTTTCACATCCGTATGGGACAGGGCTTGTTTAACCTGTTCATAAAGGTTAACCTCGCAGATAACGGCATAAGCAGGTTTAAACTGCAGGGCTTGCTCAATCAGTAAATCGGCGTTGCGGTGAGCGGTAAGCACATGTGCTTTAAAACGGTCGGGATTTTCGGCTATTACCTCGAGCGTTTGTGTACCAATGCTGCCTGTTGAACCCAGTACAGCAATATATTTTATATCAGCAGAAGACGAAACAGACATTATGTACAATAATCAAAACCTACGTAAGCTGCAATAGCCTGGTTTGTGATGGGTAATTTAAGTGTGTAATCAAATTATATAATTGGCAAGCGCATCAGCAATCTTGCGGTCGTTTGATAAACGGGGAACTTTGTTTTGGCCACCCAATTTGCCCTGCGAGCGCATAAAGTTAATAAAACTATCCGGTTGTAAACTTCTGATTATTAAGGGGCGCAAAATGTTGCCCTCAATTAAATCAAAGTAATAGATGTTTTTTTGCTGCAGAGCTTTATCTACCTCTTGGGCAAATAGCTGCAAATTTGCCGGTGGGGTACCAAATTCGATAAACCATTCGTGGTAGGGTAAACCCTCGGCAGGGGTAACCTGCGGGGCTACCGTAAACTCAACAATATCTACACCTTGCTGCCGGGCTACGCTCATCAGCGCATGCTCCACTTCCTCGCCAATAACATGTTCGCCAAAGGCAGATATATAATGTTTAATGCGGCCGGTAACTACAATTTTATGTGGTTTTAGCGAAGTAAACTTCACCGTATCACCAATGCTATATCCCCATAAACCGGCATTGGTATTTAAGATAAGAGCATAATTTTTATTAAGTTCTACGTCGGCCAGGCTAAGGCGGGTCGGATTATCATTATAATATTCTTCGCCCGGGATAAACTCGTAAAATATACCTGAGTTGGCCAACAGTAACAGGCCCTTGTCTTTTTGCGAATCCTGAAAAGCAATAAAGCCTTCGGAGGCCGGGTAAGTTTCAACGGTGTCGATACCGAAACCTATACTTTCTTCGATGCGGGCGCGGTATGGTTCGTAGTTTACACCGCCGTATACAAACAGTTTAAAGTTTGGGAAAATGTCTTTGATTTTTTTGCCACCGGCTTTAGCAGAAAGGCGGTCAAAATACATCTGGCACCAAGGCGGTATGCCCGAAATCAGCCGCATATCCTGGGTATAAGTTTCCTCTACAATAGCGTCTACTTTTTGCTCCCAGTCTTCAAGACAATTAACCTCACAGCTTGGCAATCGGTTTTTTTGCAGGTAAGCGGGTACGTGGTGTGCCACAATGCCCGACAAGCGCCCAACAGCAATACCGGCCTTTTCGCTCATGACGGGGCTGCCCTGTAAAAATATCATTTTACCATCTACAAAATCAGCTTTGCCGGTTTCGTGAATGTAACTGAGCAAAGCATTGCGGGCCGCCTTGATATGCTCGGGCATACTTTCTTTAGAGATGGGTATGTATTTAACCCCTGATGTAGTGCCTGATGTTTTGGCTAAATAAGCAGGTTTGCCCGGCCATAAAACGTCAGGCTCGCCATCAGTCATTCGGTCGATGTAAGGGCGTAAATCTTCATAATCGCGTACCGGAACGCGTGATTTAAAATCGTTATAATTTTTGATTTGACTAAAATGATGGTCGCGGGCAAAGGCGGTATTGGCAGCCTGTTCCAGCAATTGTTGCAGGGTTTGTTGCTGCAAGGCGACTGCGTTTTGGCGAAGGTTTTCTATATCGCGGTTTACCCAGGCGGCAAACCATTTACTCAATACCGATTTTAAACCCATGCTTACAAAGTTTCAGATACGTCGTCGTCCACATCTTTATGACTGTATACTAACTTACGGTAAGTAGCAATAATCATAACTTGAACTACAGGAAACGCTATTGCAAACCAGATGATTGAAGCTAAATCAATCAAATAATCTCCTAAACCGCTATTCGTTTTCATGAGCGGCGTTATCAATAAGTCAATAACAAGAAGAGCTGCGGCCACAAACAAGATAACAATTAAAACAAGTGCGATAAGCTTGAAAAAGTTGTTTCTGGTAATCTGCCAGCTTTGTCTTAAAGATTCAATCGGTCCCGAATCGTCATCTACAACAAAGCACAAACAAAAGATAAACCTTATACCAAAGTAAATCACTGCGGCAATTTCAAGTGGGAAAATGAAATTTTTAAATAGCCACATGTAAGTCTCGGGATCGAGTGGTAAGCGGGATATCAAAAACAGAATAGTACCTATTAAAAATATTAATATGACGCCGATAGCAACAGCATTAATAGCCATCCTGAATGACGGCCAGATATCGCTAAAGCTGAATTCGTAATATTCTCGGTCTATAAGTGTTAAGAGTAACTTATAAAAGGCCAGGGTTAAATAGGCCTCAATAAGCATGATAACTAAGCGAAATGCAAACGAAGTATATAAATTATCGGACGTTAAATTGTCACTAAGAAATTTGATAGCGATGTTACACAAGAAGGTAGCAATCGTATACACGATAAGCGAAATGTAATTCTTTTTAATAACATTCCATGCGGTTTTAATAGTGTCGGCAATGGAAAAAGGATGATACATAAATGCTTACGATTTTTTTAAAATTACGCGCTTCCAAAAATCCTGCATGAAGCCTGTACCGTAGGCTACAAGTTGAATGAAGGCGGCCCCCACGCTCAAAAATGCAACTTTTAAAGATTTGTTTTTGTACCACGAGTGAAAAAATATCAACAAGATAAATAACACCAGTATAACGTGGCCAACCCAGGCAATGCGCCAGCCCATAATACTGGCAAAGATGGTGAAATACAATCCCAGGGTAAATACAGCCGGAAAAAAGTGAACCAGCTTTAATTCATTCGGGAAAAACTTATAAATGTTGATACGTGACCTGCCAAAAAAGTGTAGCTGCTGATAGAACTGACTAAAGCTGGTGCGGCGCTTATGGTATACTTTGGCTTCGGGTATCAAGCCTATTTTAAAGCCGGCCGTATGTATGCGGATGCTGTACTCAATATCCTCGCCCAGGCGGGTAATAATAAAGCCGCCTATTTTTTCCCATACCTGCCGCGATACACCCATGTTAAAACTACGGGGATGAAACTGACCGATGCCTTTTTTATTACCGCGAATGCCACCGGTGGTAAAAGGCGAGGTCATGGAATAGCTGATGGCCTTTTGTACATCAGTAAATGACTCATGTGCATCATCGGGGCCACCATAAGCATCCAGGTAGTCGGTTTGCAGGCGATGATTAACTACTTCCAGGTAACTTTCCGGAATAAGACAATCCGAATCAAATATGATAAAGTAATCGCCCCGGGCACGCTCAAAACCGAAGTTGCGCGTAAAGCCCTGACCCTCGTTAAGTTTAAAATAATAATGAACGTCTAACTGGTTGGTAAAACTTGCTACAATGTCTTTAGCATCTTTGGTCGAACCGTCTTCAATCACCAGTACCTCAAACTGCCGGTAGGTTTGCCGGGTAAGGCTTTCCAGCAGTTCTTTAATTTCCTGCGGACGGTTAAACAACGGTATGATGATAGAAAAAAACATGTATGATGAGCAGCTTGCTTTGCTAACGTGCAATGTTGCTGGTGGTGTAATTAATAGTTAAACAAACCTGAGCGGGAAATATACCTGATTTAATCGAAACTTTGCCGTTAAACCCGGTCTTCTACCTGGTATTTGTTACGTTCGCTCGAATTGCGTGCTACCAGCTCGGCTACAAAACCGGTTAAAAACAACTGCGAACCTAAAATGATAGCCACCAGTGCCAGGTAAAATAAAGGGTTGTCTGTAGCGTCGCGGTATTTTTCGTTATGAGCAATATGGATAAGTTTTTCGGTAATAATCCAGATAGCCATGACCAAACCCACAAAAAAGCTAAGCACACCCAGCGACCCGAAAAAGTGCATAGGGCGTTTGCCAAACTTGCCGACAAAAAATATAGATAGTAAATCTAAAAAGCCATTAATAAAACGGCTCATGCCAAATTTGGTAGTGCCGTATTTACGGGCGCGGTGTTCAACCACCTGCTCGCCAATTTTGCTAAAACCAGCCCATTTGGCAATCACCGGAATATACCGGTGCATTTCGCCGTACACCTCAATGTTTTTTACCACGGCTTTGCGGTAAGCTTTAAGGCCGCAGTTAAAGTCGTGCAGGTTATCAATGCCCGACATTTTACGGGTGGCTGCGTTAAATAAACGGGTGGGAATAGTTTTACTTAAAGGGTCGTAGCGTTTTGCCTTCCAGCCCGATACCAGGTCGTAATTATCTTCGGTGATGCGTCGGTAAAGTTCAGGTATCTCGTCGGGGCTGTCCTGCAAATCGGCATCCATCGTGATGATGACATTGCCTTGGGCTGCCTCGAAACCGGTATTTAACGCGGCGGATTTACCATAATTACGTCTGAACTTGATACCCTTAATGCAGGAGTTCTGTGCATGTAACTTGCAAATCACCTCCCACGACCCATCGCGGCTGCCGTCATCAACCAGTAATACCTCGTAGGTAAAATTGTGTTCCTGCATTACCCTGCTTATCCAGGTGGTAAGTTCGGGCAGCGATTCAACTTCGTTTAATAAAGGTACAACAACTGATATATCCATGCATCGAAAGCAAAGCCTAAAACAGGCATGATTGCAACAGGCAAAAATATAAAAATACTTGAGTATAGACGACAGGCATCTGACGCGTACTTTGTTTTTAGTTGTGCGATATAGACAATCGTAAGTGAATCTGCACTTACTTAATTTTGTTTCTGATGGTATTAAAATAAACAGCCGTGCCTGCACCGGTTAAGGCGCCCACCGCAACATCAGACGGGTAGTGTAAACCCAGATACATGCGCGAATAAGTAACCGAACCTGCCCATAAAAAGGCCGGAGCCATTACATACCATTTAGGGTAAGCTATAGACAGGGCTGTAGCCGTGCTGATAGAAGAAGAAGCATGGCCTGACGGGAACGAGTAGTCGCCGGCAATGTAAACCGGTATCACCCTGAAATTATGCCTGAACGGCCGCTGGCGTTTAACCAGTTTTTTAACCAGCAATACCAAGCCGTACGAAATAGCCGAACTGCTGGCTACATACAAGGCGTTCTGGCGCATCTCTTTATTGTTGTCAATCAGTCCGCCAACTAACAAACCGGCAGGTACCAAGGCGTTACCATACAAATTAGTTTTCGACATGGTATAGTAAAAGTCAGTTTTAAGGGGTGTGCGGCTATCAGCCAGGTTCATCATAATGCGGTCGTCTAAATGCCCGGGGGCAAAGGCCTGAACGTACTGGGCTTGTGCAGGCAAAAAGAGTAAGGTAAATATTAGAGTCAGAAAAGCAGATAAATACCCGACGCGGTTCATGGTAATTAGTACAAGTTTAAGGCCGTAAAGTTCATCAAGCGTCTTATAACAAATAAAAAATTTAATGGCTTACCGACCGTTATTTGATGGAATTTACACGGCTAACTTAAAAGCCGGAGATACGTTAAAACCAAATGGTATAATTTTTATTATTATGCAATACAATATTTGGGTAACGGCGTAATGCAATCAGATACTTATCCATATTAGTGACTTTTTTTAATCGCCTTATTATGAACTACCAACAACTGCTGGAGCGAGTAAAGCAGCACGTTTTGTCGTATTTTAAGATACATAGCAACGAGAGCCTGATTTACCATAACCGCCGGCATACCGAAGATGTAGTGGCGGCGGCTATGCAAATTGCCAACCACTACCAGCTCGATGATAAAGACTTTTTTATAGTAGTAGCTGCGTCATGGTTTCATGATACCGGTTACCTGAAAAGCCTGGAGAATCACGAAGAACACAGTGCGCACATTGCCGAAGAATTTTTGAGGGCGCAGCAAGCCGACGAGGAGGTTATACAGCAGGTAAAGGCCTGTATTATGGCCACCAAAGTACCGCAACGCCCCAGCGGCTTATTGCAGGAAATTATTTGCGATGCCGATTTGTTCCATTTAGGCACCGATGATTTTGATGACAAGAATAAACTGATGCGTAAAGAGTGCAAAACTGCACTCGATTGCGATTTCAGCAAGCAGGACTGGCGGCATAAAACTATCCGCTTTATGCAGGCGCATCATTATCATACCGACTATGCCAAGATGCTGCTGAGCGACCAGAAAGAAAAAAACATACAGCGGCTAAAAGACAAAGAAGCTGAATGGATGGAAAAAAACAAGACTGAGGAAAAAGTATCCGAGGAGGAAAAAGCTGAGGAAAACGTAAGCCCGGCCGGTATTCCGCTGTTTTCTTCGACTACGCCAGCGAATGATACAAGCGTATTTAAAGAGAAAGAAGTGAAGAAAAAGGAGCGCCCCGATAAAGGTATTGAAACCATGTTCAGGGTAAGCTCGAGCAACCACCAGCGTTTGAGCGACATGGCCGACAATAAGGCTCATATTATGATTACGGTAAACTCCATCATCCTGTCGGCCATCATCAGTTTGTTGCTGCGTCGACTGGAAGATTACAGTTACCTGGTTATCCCCACCTTTATCATTCTGGTGGTAAGTTTAACAACCATGATTTTTGCCATACTGGCTACCCGGCCGTCGTTGCCCGAGGGGCGGTTTTCGGCAGAGGATGTGGACAACAAGAAGGTGAATCTGCTGTTCTTTGGTAATTTTTACCGCATGAACTTGCAAGACTATGTAGCCGGTATGCGCAATGTGATGGCCGACCGCGAGTTTTTGTACGGCAGCTTAATTATAGATGTATACTCGCAAGGTGTGGTGCTGGGCCGCAAATACCGTTTGCTGCGTATATCGTACAACATCTTTATGTTTGGGCTAATTGCATCCGTGTTAGCCTTTATTATTGCATCAGCTATTAACGGTCAGGGCAAACATTAAAATCATGGATTTTAAATACTTTAACCGCGACGTTAGCTGGCTATCGTTTAACGAGCGGGTATTGCAGGAGGCCGACAGAGATAATTTGTCCGTATTGGAGCGGATTAATTTTTTATCTATCTACTCGTCTAACCTGGATGAGTTTTACCGGGTACGTATGCCGGTTTTGCAGGCTTTAAACAAACTGCAAAAACGAAAAGAAGATTTAACATCTGGAAGCGCACAACCTGATGATTTAACCAAAGCCCAGGAGCAAATACTACAGCAGCAGGAGCACTACGGGCAAATATTAACAAAATCTATACTGCCGCAATTACATGAGAATGGAGTTCATTTGTTATACAATGAGCCCTTCCCGCCGCAGATTGTACAGCAGGTAAGCAATTATTTTTTAAGCCAGGTAATGGCTTTTTTGCAGCCGGTGAGGCTATCATCGGGTAGCGACTTTTTTCCGGAGAATAACGAGCTTTATTTGCTCGTCTTGTTGGGTAATGAGGACAAGGAAGAAGTGGTGGTGGTGCACGTTCCGTCGGACGAGTTGCCTCGCTTTTTTAGCATTGAAGTACAGGATGAGCAATACATCGTTTTTTTAGACGACATCATCCGGTATAATTTAGACAAGGTATTTACCGAAAAGGTAAACGGATGCCACAGCTTTAAAATTACCCGCGATGCTGAGCTGGATTTTAAAGACGAATACAGCGGCGATTTAGCCGATGCGCTGGAGCGGCAATTACGAAAGCGCGATTATGGTTTTGCGACCCGCTTTTTGCATCAGCCCGGTGTGCCGTTAAGGGTGTTGCACCAGGTTTGCCAATGGCTGGGCGTAAACGAGCGCAGTTTGGTAGCCGGCGGTGTATATCACAACCTGAAAGATTTAGCCGACCTGCCCATCAGCAAAGATTCCTTAAAAGCCGAAAAATGGCCGGCACTAAATTTTACTGCACTGCCCGAAACACAATCGGTTTTAAATCAGATTGGCGTGCAGGACTATCTTTTGCACCCGCCTTATCATAGCTATGATACCATTTTGCGCTTTTTTAACGAGGCTGCCATCCGGCCCGATGTAGAAGAAATTTACACTTCGCTTTACCGTGTAGCCAGTGATTCTAAAATTGTGAACGCTTTGATTAGTGCCGCTAAAAACGGGAAGAAAGTAAACGTACTGGTTGAACTGAAAGCGCGATTTGACGAGGCTAATAATATTAAGTGGGCCAAAAAGCTGCGTGCGGCCGGTGCGAAAATTATTTATAGCGTTACAGCACTGAAAGTACATGCTAAGATAGCTTTGGTAAAAATCAAATCTGGAGACCGTACCCTGTACCGGGGCTTGCTGGCCACTGGTAATTTTAACGAAAATACTGCCCGCTTTTATACCGACCATATTTTGCTCACAGGCAACCACACCTTGCTGCGCGAAATGGAACTGCTGTTCATCTTTCTGGCTAAAAAACAAAAGCCTGCTGATGCCGGTATTATGCCCTTTAGCCAGTTACTGGTAGCTCAGTTTAATTTGCAGCAACGTTTTATGGATTTGATTGATAATGAAATTAGCCAGATAAAGCAGGGGCTGCCCGGCTCAATTATCATCAAACTAAATAATTTAGAAGAAGAAAAGCTGATTAATAAACTCTACGAAGCCTCAAACGCAGGAGTTAAAATACAAATGATTGTGCGGAGCATCTGCCGCTTGGTGCCAGGCGTTGCCGGGCAGAGCGAAAACATTACCGTTACCCGCATTATTGATAAGTACCTGGAACACGGCCGTATTTTTATATTCGATAACAACGGTAACCCACAAGTATACATGGGCTCAGCCGATTGGATGAACCGTAATATTTATCACCGGATAGAGGTGTGTTTCCCGGTGTATGATGCCGGTATTAAAGAAGAAATTTTAAAGCTGATTGATTTGCAACTGCGCGATAACACACAAGCGGTGCACATCGACACACAATTAAATAATATTCCTGTTAAAGATAATGAGCCTGCCGTAAGGTCTCAACTGGAGATTTACAACTTGCTGAAGCAAAAGGCCGGCAGCGCTCATCCGTAATAAACCAATTGAATTTATGAAAAGCAGTACTTCCATTTATACTTTGATGCTCATAGCAGTGTTGGGCATATCGTGTGCCCAAAGTCAACAGCAGCAAGAGTATGCCAGTCCCAAGGGGTATAATTTAAAAGAGCCCGAGCGCTTTAAAATGGAAGACGACCTGCTGGAGATATCGGGCATCGCTTTTAATAAAGGAGACAGCAAAACTATTTACGCTATTGAGGATGAAGATGGCAGACTTTTTTACGGCCGCCCATCCGACCGTATGAAAACCAGTCATGCCAAATTTGCTAAACATGGCGATTACGAAGATGTAGCCATTTGCAACGAACGGGTTATTGTGCTTAAAAGCAATGGCAAGCTATATACCTTTCCGCTTAGCGAAATTAAGGAGCAGGAATTGAGTAACGTGCATGAGCATACCGACCTGCTGCCTGCCGGTGAGTATGAAAGCATGTATGCCGACGATGCCAAAAACAAGCTATATGTGTTGTGCAAAAATTGCGACGATGAAAAAACAACCCAAAGCAGCACAGGCTATATTTTTGATGTTTTACCAAATGACAGCTTAAAACAGGCCGGTACGTTTAAAATTGAGGTAAGCCAGATTACCAAACTGATTAAGGACAATAAAATAAAATTCAGGCCGTCGGCTATGGCGCAAAACCCGATAACCAAGCAGTGGTTTATCGTTTCGTCGGTAAATAGTTTATTGGTGGTGGCCAATCAAAACTGGCAGGTAACTAATGCATACGCGCTCAATCGTAAAAACTTTTTGCAGCCCGAAGGTATCGCTTTTGACAGTAGGGGCAACCTCTATATTTCTAACGAGGGCGACGAATTTAGCCGTGGCACTATTTTAAAATTTACTTACTTTGGCAAGCGATAATTCAACAAAAAATTATCAATCCGTCTGTCGCTTTTAAACGAAAGTAATTTTTAAGTATCCAACTATTTTGGGTTACCGTACAAGGTGCTGTTCATGCAAACAAAGTCATTTTATATTAATAAAGACCTGGCCGACTTAAAGCTGATTGATACAGCATTGTCGTTTAAACCTTTTATCAGCTATCTGCAAAACCGGTTAAAATCAGAGGATAGCATCAAAGCTAAATTTTACAGCTTTGTGCTCGAGCATTTTAAACAGGCCCAAGACCTGGACAGTATATTAAACGACCCGGAACACGCCCAGCATAATGCCAGTTTGCTCGAATTGATTTATGGTACGCTGTCGCCGGTTTTGCTGAGCGAAAGGGAATGTTACTGGGCATTAAGCACACCGGTGCCCAATTGCGTTTTTTATAGCACCGATGCTTTTCATAGCCTCATTACCAGTCGTGACATCCGCGAGGCAGCACACTCTATGGTTACGGATGATGAAGTATTCTATCATCAGCAGCAGGAATATGTTTACCGGCATATTTTAAAAAAGCTTTACCATTTTACATCAGTACTTAACGATAATACTTACTACTCTTACACCGATGCCGAAACCGG
>CAXYKR010000381.1:0-6391 GCA_964277815.1 uncultured Mucilaginibacter sp.
TGACTGCCCCCAACGGTGGCTTTTACGCTGCCCTGGATGCCGATAGCGAAGGGGTAGAGGGCAAGTTTTACACGTTTACCAAAGCCGAGATAGAGGCTATTTTAGGTAACGACGCCGATTTATTCTGCATTTACTACAATATCACCGAAGATGGCAACTGGGAAGAAGAACATACCAACGTTTTGTTCAGAAAAGAGCAGGATGAGGTGTTGGCCGGGCAGTTAGGCATGCCGGTTAACGCCCTACAGGCGGCTATCCAATCGGCTAAAGTCAAAGTATTTGAGGCGCGGAGCATACGCGTAAGGCCGGGGCTGGATAATAAAATATTGGCCTCGTGGAACGGACTGATGCTGAAAGGTTTGGCTGAGGCTTATCGTACCTTTGGTGAAGCATCGTACCTCAGTATGGCTTTAAACAACGCCGCATTCATCTCCCAAAACCTGATTGATGCCAATCATCGCCTTACACGGATTTTTAAGACCGAAGGCACGACGCAGCTTATTGCCTTTTTGGATGATTATGCTAACGTAATTGACGGGCTGATTGCCCTCTATGAGGTTATTTTTGATATTCAGTGGCTGCATCTGGCTGCAAAACTTACCGATAATGCCATCGCTTATTATTATGACGAGGCCGAGGGTATGTTTTTTTATACTGCCGCAGATGACGAGCAACTCATTGCCCGTAAAACTGAAATTATGGATGGAGTTATTTCTTCGTCCAACTCGGTGATGGCGCGCAACCTTAAAAAGCTGTCGTTACTGTTCAGTAACACACAATACGAAACTATATCGGCTCAATTGCTGCGTAACGTGATGCCTTACATGGCCAAGTACGGTTCGTCGTACGCTAACTGGGCTCTATTACTGCTCGAAGAAATTAAAGGTATTTACGAGGTAGCGGTTACCGGTAGCGGTGCTGAAGCCGTTCGTTGCGAGGTGGAGCAAACCTACATTCCGAACAAAATAATGTTGGGCGGTAACCAAGAAAACTTACCTTTACTGCAAAAGCGGGTATCGGAGCAAAACCGTATTTTTATATGTAAAGATAAAACCTGCGGTTTGCCAGCATACACCGTGCAGGAAGCTTTAAAACAAATAGAGCATTCCTGAGCTTATTACTTAAATTAAAACGCTAATGAAAATCGAATCACAACACGTCGTATCATTAACCTACGATTTGTATGTTAAACAGGAAGACGGTAACGAAGCTTTGGTTGAGAGTGCAACGCAAGAGCAGCCATTAACCTTTTTATATGGCGCAGGCCAAATGCTGCCTAAGTTTGAAGAGCAATTAAGCACACTATCAACCGGCGATAATTTCGACTTTAAACTGAGCCCGGAAGATGCTTACGGCGAACTAAATGAAGAAGCTGTAGCCAACCTGCCTAAAGAAATGTTTGAAGGCATAGATATGCCCGAAGTAGGCGCTATTTTACCATTACAAGATAACCAGGGCAACCGTTTTCAGGGCCAGGTAGTATCGGTGGTAGAAGACGCTGTAATTGTTGACTTGAACCACCCGATGGCAGGTCAGGAACTGCACTTTAAAGGTCAGATTATCAACGTACGTCCGGCAAACCCTGAAGAGTTATCTCACGGTCATGCGCACGGTCCGGATGGTCATCACCAACACTAATAATTGCACAACCGCATAGTCAAAATGGCTACCTCAACAGGGTAGCCATTTGATTTACAACCTCACCATATCCGATTTATAAAATTGGCAGGGTATAATAATGCGTATACTTACTGGCTGGTCATTAAGCTTGGCGGGTATAAATATCTTATCCTCATCTTTAACGAGTTTAAGATTAACATTAAGTATTACATCATTATATTCTGAAGCCATATAAGGAGGGTGTAATCGAAATTTAAATTCTGCCAATCTTCCTCCGGGGCTCACCAATAACTCTAAAGTCGGATTATAAGCTTCATTGTTCAGGTTTCTTAAATCTTCTGGCAGCCTAATCAGGTTTACATAGTTCAGGTAGCCATAATAGCGCCCGCCTACGCGTACAGGTCGGTTAAAAGTATAATCTGTTTTCAGTGAGTCGTCAACAATATATCTGACCCCGTTTGACTCATTTTCAGGCGCCTCAAACATCAGCGTTTTAGTATCATAGTTATAGCGTTGGCAGGGCTGGTTCTGCTTGTCAAAAAATGTCCAGGTGCCAATCTTTTTATTTTTGTCGTAATTGCCCACGGCCAGTAGTTTCTTGTTTAAGTAAGCGGTATACTGACCCTGCATAATGGTATCATTGCTTTTCAGAACATGATATTTTTCAGTAACCTCAGGTGTAAGGCGTCGGGTGCGCTCCACAACATCTTGTGCAAAGCTGTTTAATGACGCTGATAAGGTGAGTAGAAGTATAATGATATATTTCACGCTGGTAAAAATAGAATGTTAGTTTTAAAACCAAGAGAGGTAATAAAATATGTATCAATTAAACTATTGAAATCATAAACAGTTTAAAGAAGGAGCTAAGTATTTTATTTATGCAGCTATTGTAACAAGTTTGATTACCTAACCTTTGTATTACTTTTATTACCTGAACTTATTAAATAAGCTTTGCTAAACAGGTAATTTTGGTAAGCCATGTAAAAGGTATAGTACTTTAAAAGTACATTCGGCCTTTTGCGTTTAAACCGCCTTTAACCTGTAAACTTTATTGAAGATGCATCCTCATTTCAAATCAAAAATATACTGCCTACTTGCTGCTGCGGGCTTTTTGTTACCTGCAACATTGCTGGCGCAAAAAAGTGCAGACATAACTGCCGGTGTTAAAGCGCCTGCAGGTGTAAAAGCTGATGGCAAACTGACCGAATGGGGTACACTGCCTGCTTATAATAAGAGTACCGGTTTGCATTATACCTTGGCTAATGATGCCAGCAATCTTTATCTCGCTATTAACGCTACCGACCAAACTACCATCAACAAGATTTTAGGCGGCGGCATTACCCTGTTAATTAATAAAGAAGGTAAAAAGAAAGACAAAGACGCCGTAGAGATAATTTACCCGATGGGCGGTCGTGGCGGCATGCGCGGTATGCGTATTGGCGGGCGCGGCGGCCGGCAGGGCGAAACTGCCGTAGATACCGCAGCCCTGGTAACCAGTAGGAAACAAGCCGTTACCGGCATGAAAGAGCTGAGCGTGTTAGGCGTTAAAGATATTACTGACACGCTGGTGTCTATCTACAATACTTATGGCATTAAAACCGGGATTTACATTGACCCTCACGGCGATTTTAATTACGAACTGGCCATACCGTTAAAACTTCTGGAGTTAGACCCGGCAAAGAACACTGAGCTGGCTTACAATATCAAAGTTAACGGTATCAGCTTTGGCAGCGGCAATCGTGAAGGCGGTCGTGGACAAGGCGGTGGCGGCCGCGCGAATGGTGGCGGTCAGGGTGGTGGCTTTGGTGGCAACATCATGATTAGTGAACCGATGGGCGGCCCAATGATGGACCTGATGACAACAACCGATTTTTGGGGTAAATACAAACTGGCCAAACCCTAACATATTCCGACTTTTTCTTTCAACCCCTTATCATGAAAAAACTATTACTGCTGTTTTTAGTCTGTTTGCTTGCCTCCAAAATTTTTGCACAGGTGCCCGGCCGTGGCAATTTACGCCCGGCGTTGCCCTTGCGCGAGGTGAGCGGTATTGTTAAAGACAGTACCGATAACCCCGTAATCGGCGCTACCGTAAAACTGAAAACTACAACCGACAGTGCCATTACCACCACCAACGGCGATGGTATATTCGTGTTTAAAAATGTTAAGTCGGCTACGTTTGTGCTTAGCATCACCAGCATTGGTTTCAGGCCTGTTGTGAGGCGGATGCTGAATAATGATGCCGTACCACGGTTGGTGTTAGACCCTATCGTTTTAGGCGCTCAAACCAATCAAATAGCAGCTGTAACCGTAAAGGCCCCCAGTATCACCTATAAAACAGATACGGTAGAATACCGAGCGAGCGACTACAAAGTAAGGCCTAATGCTACCGTTGATGAAATGCTGAAAAAGATGGAGGGTATGGAAGTAGGGTCTGACGGCTCTTTAACCCACCAGGGGCAGCAGGTGGCCAGGGCAAAATTAAACGGTAAAGTTTATTCTGGCGGAGATGTAGCGCAGGCCATCAAAAATTTACCTGCCGAAATTGTAGACAAGATACAGATTGTGGATGACTACGGCGACCAGGCGGCACGTACCGGTATTAAAGACGGCGACCCCGAAAAGGTGCTTAACATCACTACCCGCGTCGACCGTTCGGTGGGCAACATTGCGCGTGTATCGGCCGGGGCCGGTAACAACGACCGCTACGAGGGACGCGTGTTTTTACAGCGATTAAACGGTAATGAGCAGATTGGGGTCATCGGCAATTTCAGAAACACGGTAAACGGCGTTGCATCAACCGGTATTTCGGGTGGTTCGGCAGGCGGGTCGGCGGCAGCTACGGGTGGACCGGGCGGGGGCAACGGCAGTACCAATGGCAGCGGTGGTACAACTACTACCGGTAACCCCAGCTTTAGCTACCGTAACCAGTTAAGTAAAAAAGTACAGGTAAACGGTAACTATAATTACAATTTTACTAACACCCACGTATTTACTGATAGTTACGGCGAGCAGTTTAACAAATTTGGTACCACCAAGTTTGAAAACACCAGCGATTCGCGCAGCACCAGTAAAGGGCACCAGGGCAGTTTTGAGTTTGAATACACACCTGACAGTGCCAACTTTTTACGGATAACGCCAAACGTTAACACCAATACCACTAATTCGGTAAGCAACTCTATGAGTATGCAAAGTGGGTTTGCCAATCAAAATACCAGGGGCATAAACAGCAATAATGCCAGTAACCCTAACTTTGGTGGTATTGTATTTTATCAGCACATTTTTAAGAAACCGAGGCGTAACATCTCCATCCAGCTTAATTATAACGATGCGGAGCAAAACCAGGAAAATGAGCCTAACACACTTATCTCGCGCAAGGCACCTAACGGCACCACCAGCGACTCGCTGATACACCGCTTTGTAACCCGCGATAACTCCACTATTAACTTCAGAACCAGTTTTACTTATGTGGAGCCTATATCATTGTCTTCTCAGTTTGAGTTTAACGCACAAGTTAACAACCGCTCGTACCACAATAAAGCCTTTACCGATAGTATCGACGTTTTTGGCAACAGCTTCCCGTTAACCTACATCAACAACGTTTACAACTACACTTTTACTGAGTCGCGCATCGCGCTGAATTACCGTTTAAACCGCGAAAAATATAACTTATCCATCGGCGCTACTGCCGTACCAACCGCTTTAAAGGGCGACAATGTGAGCCGTGGTACCAGCACCGACCGTAGCTATTTCAACATTATACCTATTTTTCGTTTCCAGTACATGTGGTCGAGGCAGCAACGGGCATCTATTAATTACTCGGGCAGCCCTAACGAGCCATCGTTTACGCAAATACAACCCGTACCCGACCAATCTAATGCATTAAATACCATTTACGGTAACCCAGATTTGCGTCCGGCTTTCAGGCATTCGGTTAACGCTATCTATAACAATTACTTAGCTAATTCAAAAATTAATATATCGGCCAACGTTAATGCCAGCGTAATTACCAACCAGATTGTAAGTAACCGTGTAACCATTGTTACTGCCGGGCCTAATAACGTTCAAAATATTCGTTACGAGACTTATTACCTTAACATGAATGGCAACTATACTGTTAATGGTAATTACAACTTTTCTAAGCAACTGGCCGACCGTAAGTATAATCTGTCGTTATTAGGTAACGTGACGTATGCAAACAATGTGTCGATGCTGGATAATGCCCGTAACTTAACTACTACCTGGCGATATAATCAGCGTTTTGGTCCAAGGATTAACCCTAATGAATCTATTGAAGTTAACCCATTTATAGCTTATGATGTTACCCGTTCGACTTTCAGGTTACCGAAAGATACCACCACCAGCATCAAGCGGATATCGATGAATATTGATGGCAGGTTCTTTTTGCTGAAAGACAGAACACTGACCATTGGTTACAGCGCCAGCAAAAATGTGGTTTACGGCATCACATCCAGAAACCCATTGGTAATTAATGCTTCGATTGAAAAGGAATTTTTTGCCAGACGGATGTTAACAGTCAATTTTCAGGTATTTGACATCCTGAAACAAAATAATTTTATTGACCAGGTGACGACCAACAGTTCTGTTACCAATACCGTAACCAACGCTTTAAGCCGGTATTTTATGCTGAGTGCCCGCCTTAATTTGCAAAAGTGGACTGGCTCTCCAAGGCGTAATGGCCGGCCAATGCTTAGAAGGGGAGACGGCAGTTTTATTATGAGATCGGAAGAGCGTCGTGTAGGGAAAGAGT
>CAXYKR010000382.1:0-3053 GCA_964277815.1 uncultured Mucilaginibacter sp.
CGCATGATTAATGCCGGTGGAGAGGCATGTACCACGGGCGTTTTGAGCCGGTGGAGCAAGCCCGGCAAAAATGTATTTTACAACAGCTATGGCCCTACCGAAACTACGGTAACATCAACCATGGTGCCGCTTGGGCCTGCCGACCCTATCAGCATTAGCGGACCATTGCCCAACTACAATCTGGCTGTTATTGATGAGCAATTCAATCTGTTGCCTATCGGCGTACAAGGCCAGTTGATTATATCTGGTCCAGGTGTTTGCGAGGGCTACGTAAACCGCCCGGAATTAACTGCCGAAAAGTTTTTAGCCAAACCTGCAGGCCTTACCGACCTGCCCGGCGACCGTATTTACTTAAGCGGCGATGCCGTAATTATGCAAGCCGACGGGCGCATCGATTTCAAAGGCCGCCTGGACGACCAGATTAAACTGCGGGGCTACCGCATTGAACTGGGCGAAATTGAGGTGCAGTTGAATGCTCTCAATAATGTTAAATCGGCCGCGGTTGCGTTAAAAAAAGATAATCAGGACCAAGACCAATTGGTGGGCTACGTCACCCTTGCGCAGCCAGAACTTTTTAACGAGACTGATGCCCGCACCGACTTAGCCAAATTGCTGCCAAGCTACATGGTGCCACTCACCATCGTGGTGATGGAAAAAATGCCGCGTCTGCCCAGCGGTAAAATTGACCGCAAATCATTACCCGTGCCCGAAATGCTGCAAAATATGCAGGCAGCGGAGCAGGTGGAGCTTGACCCTAATGCGCCTATTGCCGATCGGGTAATTGTTGGCCTGAAGCAACTATTTCCGGGCAGGGAAATTACGGCTGACCTAGACTTTTTTAACGATCTGGGGGGGCACTCTTTACTGGCTGCTACCTTTACCTCATGGTTGCGCCGCGAGGCCAAAGTGCCGCACGCAGCGCTCAAGGATATTTATACCAATCGCCCTATTAACAAACTAATTGACGTTTGGGAACAGGCCGATAAGAAAACCGAGCAGCAACAGCCCAAACGCCCCTTTGCAACCGTACCGCCATTGCGCTACTTTTTTTGCGGCCTGGCGCAGGGTTTGGCTTTACTGCTTATCTACGGACTGTTTGCCATACAGATATTTTTGCCTTACCTGGGTTATTACTACATCGTAGCCCGCACCGAGTCCGGCCGCGACGACCGGGGTATTGCTTTGGCTACAGCGTTACTGATGTACTGTTTGGTGCCTCCGCTATTGTCGTTGTTTTGCGTTGCCGTTAAATGGCTGGTATTGGGCAAGGCCAAAGAAGGTACTTTTCCGCTTTGGGGTACTTACTATTTCAGATACTGGTTTGTAGATACTTTGCTACGGTTGGTGCCTACCCAGTTTATGAACGGTACGCCGCTCTACCCTTATTTTTTGCGTTCGCTGGGAATGAAGGTGGCCAACAACGCGCAGCTTAGCTCCATAAGCGTAGGTGCCTGGGATTTGGTAGAGATTGGTGCCGATGCAAGCCTAAGTTCGGGTGTAGTGCTCGACAACGTAAGTGTGCACGACGGCTTAATCACTTTTACAAAAATCAAAATTGGCGACCATGCTTACATCGGAAGTAACGCCGTGATATCCGGTGGCAGCGAGGTACAAGACTGGGGCGAGTTGCAGGATTTGAGCCATTTGCCCACCGGTAAGGTTATCAAACCTTACGAAGTGTGGAGCGGTAGTCCGGCCGAGAAACTGCGCGATGCCGACCCCGCACATCTACCGCAGCCTTTAAAAACACCTAACCTGCAAATCAATGGTTTTAGTGCCATTTATTTGCTATTGCTGCTCATCTTCCCGATTGTTGTTTTGCTACCTCTGTGGCCGGTTATCGAGATTCTGAACTATTGGGACTTAAAATCGCCCGATTATAATTTCAGCTACTTTATACACGTACCGGTACTTACACTATTATATATTATACTTTACGCCGGCGAAACCATTGTGCTGTCACGCTTGCTGTTGTATAAAATTAAACCTGGCGTTTACCCGGTTTATAGTGCCACCTACGTGCGCAAATGGCTGTCAGACCAGCTTATTTCGGTAGCACTCATTGTGCTGCACCCCATTTATGCTACGGTATTCGTATCGTTGTTCTTCAGGCTTTTAGGCGCTAAGATTGGCGAAAACACCGAAATATCTACCGCCAGCAACGTTACCCATACCATGCTCGAAATTGGTGACGAGTCGTTCATTGCCGATGCAGTATCATTGGGCGAAGAGGATATTCGCGGGCAGCGCCTTATCCTGGATAAAACCACTATTGGTAATAGCAGCTTTGTAGGTAACAGCGCCTTAATTCCGCAAGGCTATCAATTAGGTAATAATATGCTGATTGGCGTGCTCTCGGTACCACCCACACCTGCTCAAAAAGAACAAAACCCTTTGGGCGATTGGTTTGGCTCGCCGGCCATTGCCTTACCTAAACGTCAGGATAGCGGCACGTATGATAAATCGTTAACAACGAATCCGCACATAACTCGCCGCTTTGCCAGGGCATTTATTGAGTTAATCCGCATAGTTTTACCAGAGGCCGTAGTAATTTGTTGCAGTGCTTTGTTTATTGCCTATTGCCACGATTTGGTGGTTGACCGTTCTGCTTTAGGCGTAATTGCTCAGTTACCGAAACTGCCGTTTTACTATTTGTACTACATGGGATTACCCGCGTTTTTAATCACTGTGTTACTGAAATGGTGTGTGGTAGGTAAATATCGCGAAGAACAAAACCCAATGTGGACGCACAAAGTATGGCGCAGTGAGGCCATTACTACCACGTACGAAGCCTTGTCGGTCCCATTCTTACTCGACTTTTTGCGCGGAACACCTTACCTGCCTATGGCCTTGCGCTTACTGGGTGTGAAAATTGGCAAACGTGTATGGCTTAATACGACTGACATCACGGAGTACGACATGGTGTCCATCGGCACCGACAGTGCCCTGAACGAAGATTGCGGTCCGCAAACCCACCTGTTTGAAGACCGGGTGATGAAGGTAGGCCGCATCCAGATTGGCGAACGCTGTACCATAGGCGTACGTACCATTAT
>CAXYKR010000383.1:0-8371 GCA_964277815.1 uncultured Mucilaginibacter sp.
CAGAAATGAAAAGGCGCACACTGAAAACTCTAGAATTGATGGTGTGGGCATTCCGTTTGATGCCGTTCGTAACAACAACCTTGGTTTGGCTAACACCATTGCGGGGGTAAGCGGCTTTTATTCTGAGCAGGGATTAATTTCTTACATCGGTCGTTTAAACTATGCTTTTGATAACAAGTATGATTTAACAGCATCTATCACTACCGATGGCAACTCTGCTTTAGCTTCTGGCAACAAATACACTACCTATCCTTCTGTAGGTTTAGGCTGGGTATTGAGCAACGAAGATTTCATCAAACGTTATTCTTTCATCGATAACTTAAAATTACGTGCCGGTTACGGTATCACATCAACAACCAGTACCATTAACCCATATGCAACTTTAGGTCCTTTAGGTTCGTCAAAATACCAGTATGGCGGTTCATCAGCAGGTAATGCTCAGGGCGTTCGTGTAACCACACTAACTAACCCCACCTTAACCTGGCAAAGAACGCACGAGTATAACTTGGCGTTAGACTTCGGTGTTCTTAAAAACAGAATTACCGGTTCGGTAGAGGTTTATAAACAACGTACTACCGGTATCATCTTACCAAACCAATTACCGGTAACCAATGGCGCGTTCTCACAAACATCAAACCTGGGTACGTCGTCAAACAAGGGTTTAGAAATTACCTTGAGCAGTGTAAACATCCAAAACTTGGGTGGCTTTACCTGGTCAACAGATTACAACATGTCGTTTAGCCGCGAGCGTATCGAAGAACTGCCAAACGGTGCCCAGTTCAATATCGGTGCCGGACAGTTTGTTGGACAACCTTTAAGTGTTATCTACGACGTAAGAAAAATCGGTATCTGGCAAATCGGAGACTCTCCGGGCTTGGACACCAAAACACGTCCAAACAATCCGGTAGTTTATTTGCCAGTTAATGGTCAACCTGGTACCGCACAGTACCCTGGTCAAATCCGCGTACAGGACTTAAACGGTGACGGAAAAATCGACGCTAGTGATAACCAAATTATCGGTAACTTCCAGCCTAAATACTCATTTGGTATGACTAACCGTTTTGCTTACAAAAATTTCGATTTAAGCATCGTTATTCAGGGCAGAATGAAGTTTACTACTGTAGTTCCTTATGTATCATCGGCAAACTCAGCATACGTAGGATGGCAATACCTCAACCTTGGTCGTCATAATCAGCCTTACATTGATTACTGGACGCCAAGCAACCCGACCAATGCATTCCCGATGCCGAATGCGCAAACACAAGGCAGCTACTATTCTACACTGCAGTACTACGACGGCTCATTTATCCGCGCAAAAAGTATAAATCTGGGCTACAATTTGCCAGCAGGAATTACTAAGAGGTTAGGAATGAGTTCATTAAGGGTGTATGCTAACGTAACCAATCCGTTTATTATTTACGCGCCAATCATGCACCATAGCTTCTCTGTAACCGATCCGGAGTCAGTTTATAACCAGCAGGTAATTAACTCATCTACTAGCGGTAACTTAGGTGGTCAGGATGGCAACTTTGCTAATTATCGTGGTTTGGCAATCAATGCCGGCACCACTACTCGCGATTTTATCTTTGGTATTAACGCACGCTTCTAAAAATTAACAAACATGAAGATTTTAAATAAAGCAAGCATCATTATAGCAACAGCAGCCGTTTTAACATCGGCTACCAGTTGTAAAAAATTGTTGGATGAGCAGCCTCGTTCATCATTATTTCCCGAATATTTTACAACCGCCAACGGTGTACAGTCTGCAGTAACAGGCGTATATAACGATTTGAGGGGTACATTTTCTGGCGAGGGCATCGTGTTTTTTTACAACGGTACAGATGAAAATATCCCTGGCGGAAGCGCCGGTACAACAGCGCCTTTGTATAACTCATTTAACGGTATCAACTCATCCAACGGACCGGATATTACAGCGCTTTACGTTGATATCAACACTTTAAATGGTGTTTTTCAGTACGCAACTAATATTACCGATGTAAACGCTCGCACGCAATTTGTCGCGCAGGCTAAATTTTTACGTGCGTTCATCTACTTCTATCTGGTTCAAACCTATGGAGGTACAACATCAACGCAAAAAAGTGGTATTCCATTACATACCACGTACATCACGCAGGCAAGTACCGCTGATGCGCCGGCGCCACTTGCTGATATTTATTCTTTAATTATTAAAGATTTGACCGAAGCTGCAGCCGAATTGCCAAGTACAATTTCTGCCACTAACCCATTCTCAGCTGGTGGCGTAGGTAAAACCGCAACATCTGCTGTAGCAAACGCTTACCTGGCCAAAGTTTATTTAACCAGGGCTTACAGTGAAGTTAAGCAATCGGGTGATTTTCAAAAAGCTGCTGACTTAACAGCATCATTAATCGCTAATAAAGGTACTTACGGTTTTGATTTATGGCAGGATTACAATGATGTGCATAAAGCAGCTAACGATTATGGCAAAGAAAATATGTTTGCCATTGATTACGGCGGTGCATCAGACCCGCAATATACCGGTTACACTTTGCAAGGATCAGGCGGTTACGGTTTAAATCAGTTGTACGTACTTGCCCGTATGAACTATGTTGGTCCTGGTATTGATAATATTTCCGGGATTGATGCAGTTCCTCAAAGACTTACCACTAAATCTGGCATGATCCGCGATGTATACAATGGCCGTCCATACGTAAGGTTGGCTCCCAACGTACGTTACACTATGAGCGTTGCTTTTGCCAATCAAATAAATGACTGCCGTTACGATGCTACTTTCCAAACTTTTTGGATTTGTAACAATATCAACGTGGTTGCCGGAACAAAAAGCGATGGATCTGCAAAAGATAAACTGATACCTACATCTAGTATATCAACCAGTGCTTATATTAAACCAACCGATGGCGACACCGCCATTCTGATGCCGAGCGCCGACGTGACCATGGCCCGTCGTGATGCCTTTAAAGGTTTAATTGTAACGCCTAAGCAGTTTAATAACGTAATCTTCCCGACAGTGAAGAAGTTTGACGACCCTAAACGTACCGCGCCGAACGACTTTTCTACCCGTCCGATTACACTGATGCGTTTTTCTGAGGTATACCTGATGAATGCTGAAGCTAACTATATGTTAGGCAATATCAATACCGCAGCAGATATGTTAAACATCATCAGACGCCGTGCAGCTTATCGTACACCTGATGATGCGTCGCTGGTTGCTAAAAATGCTGCCTCGGTTACAGCAACTAATATGGCAAGCGTAAATGCAGCAAACGTAGCAGCTATGACGTTAAATTCTACCCAATTAGCCCAATTAGCTATTCCTAATAACACCAGCAATCCAGGTTCTCTATGTGGTATGGACTTAATTTTAGATGAGTATACCCGCGAATTTTATGGTGACCCACGTCGTTGGTACGATTTGGTTAGAACCCAACAGTTGGTACGCAGAAACAAAATGTACAATACCAATGGTGGTCCAAATGTTCAGGATTATCATGCCCGTTGGCCAATTCCACAAAATTTGATTAACAACGTGTTAACAGGCCCTAAATATCCTCAAAACAACGGATATTAATCCTTGCCTAATGCAAAGGGCTATGCAATGCATAGCCCTTTTTTGTTTTTAATTCTGCTCCAGTATATACTTTGACTAACTATTTATTGCTTCTGCAATACCGCTTTTTGCTCCCTAATACTTATGAAATATGTTAAAATAGTGCCATTCTTATTTTTCTCTATAATAGCACTTTCTGCATCAGCCCAGGTCAGGTTACCGCAATTGATAAGTGATGGCATGGTGCTGCAGCGCGACCAGAAAATTAACGTTTGGGGTTGGGCTTCGCCCGGCGAAAAACTGAAGCTTAATTTTAAAGGCAAAACTTATAAAGCCACTACAGGTTCGGACGGTAAGTGGATGCTGCAAATGCCTGCCACAAAGGCGGGTGGCCCTTACATCATGACTATTGACGCCAGCAACCGCATTCAACTTAAAGATATCTTGATTGGAGATGTATGGTTTTGTGCCGGACAGTCAAACATGGTTACACCGATGGAGCGGGTAAAAGAAAGATATCCAGATGAGATAGCCAATGCCAATTATCCGCAGATACGTAATTTCTTTGTTCCTACGGCATCAGATGTTACCAAAGAACATGAGGACTTGCCGCCCGGTAAGTGGATGGCGGCTACGCCGGTCAACATCATGAATTTTGGTGCGGTGAGCTACTTTATGGCTAAGCAATTGCATCTTAAATATCATGTGCCGATTGGTATCATCAATTCCAGTGTGGGCGGTACTCCTATACAGGCCTGGATAAGTAAAGATGGGTACCGCGAGTTGCCTGCTTACGCCAATCGTTTAAAACAATTTTCGGATAGTGCTTTCGTCAATAAAATTAACAGGCCTGTTCAGCCACGTCCCGCAGCTTCGGGGCCTTTTGTTCAGCAGGACAAAGGTTTAGCGGAAAAGGTAAGATGGTTTGATAACGCTTACGTTCCGGATGGCTGGCATAAATTCTGGTTGCCGGGTTACTGGGCCGACCAGGGCGTAAGAGGTCTTAACGGTGTAGTGTGGTTCCGCAAAGAAGTGGAGGTGCCAGCCTCTATGGCCGGTAAAGCAGCCAAGCTTTTTGTAGGCCGCATTATTGATGCTGATGAAACGTATGTCAATGGCGTAAAAGTCGGTAATATTACTTACCAGTATCCGCCGCGCCGCTACGAAGTACCTGCCGGATTATTAAAGGCCGGAAAAAACACTATTGTGGTACGTGTAACCAACACGTTTGGCAAGGGCGGCTTTGTACCCGATAAACGTTACGAACTAACCGACGATTCCACCGCAATTGATTTACGTGGCGATTGGTTATACAAGGTAGGGCAGGTGTTTAAACCGCTTGGGCGCAGTATGGGCGATAGCGAGGGTGGTTTTGCTTTCTCAGCGCAAAACGAGCCAACCGGCTTATACAATACCATGGTAAAACCTGCTACCGATTACGGCATTAAAGGTTTTGTTTGGTACCAGGGCGAATCGAACACAGGCAACGCTAAAGAGTACAACTCGTTACTGCGAGCGTTAATCAGCGATTGGCGTATCCAATGGCACAATGCCGGTTTACCTTTTGTCGTTATACAGTTACCTAATTATGGTGATACAGAGTATTCGCCGGTAGAGAGCTCGTGGGCCGACTTACGCGAAGGGCAGGCAAAAATATTGGATATTCCTAGAACAGCCTTAGCCGTAACTATAGATTTGGGCGAATGGAATGACATCCACCCATTAAATAAACGAGACGTAGGCGACCGCGTGGCATTAGCAGCCGAAAAGCTTGCCTATGACGAAACCAAGCTGGTAAGCTCAGGCCCTTTGTACGAATCGGCTACCGTTTCCGGTAACAAGATCGTGGTTTCTTTTACTAATGTGGGTTCTGGTTTAATGGCCAAAGGAGGTAAGCTTGCACGCTTTGCTATAGCCGGTGCCGATAAGCAGTTTGTTTGGGCTGATGCCCAAATTGAAGGTGACAAGGTTGTCGTATCAAGTCCCGAAGTAGCCGAACCAAAATATGTACGCTATGCATGGGCCGATAATCCGGATGGAGCCAACTTGTATAATAAAGAAGGTCTGCCTGCTTCACCTTTCCGAACCGATAAATAACTAAAGAAGGACTGATATTAGATTGGAGTACTGAAAATGATGATTAAACGGTTTTTTATAGCAGCTGTATTAATGGCTGCTCATTTAGGTGTACGTGCGCAGTCGTCCGGCATGTGGAACAACAAGCAGTGTGCCGTAGTATTAACTTACGACGACGCTATTGACATTGATTTAGACAACGTTATACCGGCTTTAGACTCCATGAAGTTTAAGGCAACCTTTTACCTGATAGGTTCTTCGCCGGTGGTGGCCAAAAGGATGAACGAGTGGCGCAAGGCGGCTAAAAACGGCCATGAGTTAGGTAATCATGCTTTGTTCCATCCTTGTGATGGCAGCCTGCCCGGACGTAGCTTTGTATCGCCCGACCATGATTTGAGTAAATATACGGTTGGCCGTGCCGTTGACGAGATACGCATCAATAATGTACTGCTCAAAGCCATCGACGGGAAAGACCGGCGTACATTTGCCTACCCCTGCGGAGACTTGAAAATAGGCAACGACTATTTTTATCCGCGATTAAAAAATGAGTTTGTTGGCGCTCGTGGCGTTACGTTTGGCCTGCAACAGGCAGACAGTGTTCATTTGGATAATATTAATGCTTACTCTATCAGTAATCAAACTGCCGAGCAAATGATTAACCAGGTTAAAAAAGCGATGTCAACTCATACACTCCTGGTATTTCTGTTTCACGGCGTTGGCGGCGGGCATGCCATTAACGTTAGTTTAGATAAGCACAAAAAGCTACTGCAGTTTTTAAAGCAAAACGAAAAGCATATTTGGATAGCGCCCATGGTTGATGTAGCAGAACGTATCAAGGCTTATCAAAGCAATGCTAGCACTAAAGCGAATTAAATATCATTTAGCTCTCAAGTTAAAAAAATAAATACACTTATATGTTTAAAAAAGTATTTCTGTTATTGGCAGTCTTTTGCCTCAGCTTTAGCCTCGTCCAGTCGCAAACCACGCGTTTGGTGAATCCCATACTGGCCGGCTTTTACCCCGACCCAAGCATCATCAGGGTGGGGAAGGATTATTACCTGGTAAACTCAACCTTTGCCTATTTTCCCGGTATCCCGATTTTTCATAGTACCGACCTCAAGAACTGGAAACAGATTGGTAATGTGATTGACCGTCCGTCGCAAATGAATTTTATGGGCGACAGGGTAACCCGCGGCTTATTTGCGCCAGCTATCAACTATCACAACGGTACCTTTTATATTACCTGTACGCAAATTGACCATAAAGGTAATTTTTTAATGACAGCTAAAAATCCGGCCGGCCCATGGAGCGACCCTTCATTTTTACCATCGGTTAGGGGGATTGACCCATCGTTGTTTTTTGATAAAGACAAAGCCTACGTGATATACAATGGTGATGCGCCCGATTATAAGCCTCTATATTCTGGCCACCGTACCATCCGGATGAACGAGTTTGACCCTGTAAAACTTACCGCTTCTGCCGAAAACCAAATTTTGGTGAATGGTGGAGTAGATATTAGTAAAAAGCCGGTTTGGATTGAGGGACCGCATATTATGAAAGCCGGCAACTGGTATTATTTGTATGCAGCCGAGGGCGGCACTTCGGTTAATCACTCCGAAGTTGTGTTTAGGAGTAAATCTGCCACCGGGCCTTTTGTTCCTTACGAAAATAACCCCATTCTGACTCAACGCGGATTACCTGCTGATCGTAAAGACCCGGTAACTTCTGCCGGCCACGCTGATTTTGTAGAAGGACCAGATGGAAAGTGGTACGCTATATTTTTAGCGGTACGGCCTTACGAAGATGACTACTACAACACTGGTCGCGAAACCTTCATTGCACCGGTAACCTGGAAAGATGAATGGCCGGTTATTAACCCTGATGTTAAAGAGATACAATACAGCTACGCTACTAACATCAAAGAAAATAAGACACCAGGCTTGCAACCGCAAAGCGGAAACTTTAAATATTCGGTAGCCCTGAATAAGCCGCTTGATTACTCGTTTTTGTTTTTAAGGACATCCGACCCTTCATGGTATACCATAGGTAAAGATGGCCTGACCATGAAACTCAAACCCGAAACCTGCGCCGGTACCGGCAATCCGGCATTTATTGCCAAAAGGCAGCAGCACCTAAATTGCAGCTTCGATACTGAGTTAGCATTTAATACCGATAAGACGAATGAAAAAGCTGGTTTAGTTATTTTTCAGAACGAAGAACATTACTATTACATCTGTAAATCAGTTGATGCGCAGCAACGCCCCGTAGTACAACTTTACAAAAGCGGCAAAGCAGGCGAAACCGAATTGCTGACCGAGCAACCTTTGACCACCGACCCCAAAGGCAAGTTGCAATTACGCATCAGAGCAAACGGAGCAAATTATGCTTTTGACTATGCTACAACAGCAGGTAAATGGATTTTACTTAAAGATAATGTGGACGGCAAATTTTTGAGTACGCACACCGCTGGTGGGTTTGTGGGTTGTGTTTTTGCGCTGTATGCAACCTCTAACGGTAAAGAAACCACTAACACAGCTAAGTTTATCCGTTTAAACTACGCTGGTAACGATAGTATGTATCGATAAAGTTATTAAAGCTAACTTGACCCCAAACAGCCATTAAAAAGAACGGCTCATGTTAAAGGGAGCCGTTCTTTTGTTAAAGGAGGAGGTTATTATAATTTCAGTTTTACAAAGTAGATAGTGTTGTGGTCTACCTTGTTGGTGGCCGGTAATATCTTAGCGGCAA
>CAXYKR010000384.1:0-5104 GCA_964277815.1 uncultured Mucilaginibacter sp.
TTTGATAACCAGTATCTCGAAACTGAAAGGCTTGGTCAGGTAATCATTAGCGCCGGATGACAAGCCATTAATCTGCTCTTCCTCGCGGGTTGATGCCGTAAGCAGGATGATAGGGATATGGCTGGTGCGCTTGTCGGCTTTCAGTTTCTGGCTAAGCTGTATGCCATCCACATGCGGCATCATGATATCGCTAACAATTAATTCGGGATGGGCAGATAATGCCTTTTGCCAGCCTTCTTTACCGTCGGCCGCTTCAATAACACGGTAGTGCTGCTTGAGGTTATCACGCAGGTAATACCTGAAATCGTCGTTATCTTCTATAATTAAAACCAACGGCCGCGTTTCGATAATTGCAGCCTCACTATTGCTTGCTGATAACTCCGCAACTTGTTCTTCAGCCTCAACAACTGCTGCCGGCTCGGCAGGCAGGTCGCCAGTCGGTAAGGCCGGGATAGCCTGAATCTCTTTGGTTTTTACCGGCAGAAAAATACAGAAGGTGCTGCCGTTACCCGGTTCGCTTTTTACCTCAATGGTGCCTCCGTGCAGTTCAATAAATTCTTTGACGATAGATAGCCCGATACCACTGCCCTCGTCCATGATGTTACCTGATAAGCGGTTTTGATAAAATCGCTTAAAAATATGTTGTTGCTGTTCTTTATCAATGCCGATACCGGTATCGGTTACTTCTATCACCAGGTAGGGCTGCTCGGTTTCGGATACCTGTTTTTTGAGGTAAGTAATCAGCATCACCTTACCGCCGGCCAGTGTAAACTTAAACGCGTTTGATAACAGGTTAAACAAAATACGCTCCAATTTATCATGGTCAAAGTTGGTTTGCAAAGAACTGATGGAAGATTTAAAAGCAAAAGCTATCTGTTTCTTTTCAGAAAGCTCGGTAAACGACTCGCTTACCTCTTTTTGGAACGCAATGATATCTCCTTTCATCAAATTGAGCTTCATTTCGCCTTCTTCAATCTTACGCAGGTCAAACAACTGGTTAACCATGTTGAGTAGCCTCCTTGCATTACGCCTAATCACTAAAAGCTGTGCGCTTACACCATCTTCAAAACCGTCGGCCAATAACTTATCAACAGGGGCCATAATGAGTGCAATCGGCGTACGAAAATCGTGGCTCAGGTTGGTCAGGAATTTGATTTTTAAACGGTCCAAATCGCGCAACCTTTGAGCTTCGCGCTTGGCTTCTTCTTCTTTAAAAACGCGGCTGAGTTCTTTAATGCCCCGGTAGCGCAGGTAGAGCAGTAAGGCGCAAAATACGGCTACATAAAATACATAGGCGTAAACAGTCATCCAGAATGGTGGCTGTATGTTTACGTTTAACGATTTGATGGTCCTGTTGGCAACCCCATCGTTATTATTAACTTTTACTTCAAACACATACTTGCCCGGACTTAAGTTGGTGTAATAAGCGGTTGTTTTATTACCTGCATCTATCCAATCTTTATCAAAATCCCGAAGGCGGTAGTAGTAATGGTTTTGCCGCGTGCCGGTAAAATTAAGCCCGACAAAACTGATAGAAAAGTTTTGCTTATAATCCAGGTGTACGTCGCTGGCAACCGAAATGTCAGAATGCAGAATAGATGAATCGGCGCTGGTAATTTCTTTGTCGCCTACTTTGAGGCTGGTAAACACGATGGGCGTAGGATGCCTGTTGTACCGGATACCTTGTTGCGGCTGTATAAAATTAAAACCGTCTGTACCGCCAAAAAACAGCGTTCCGTCAGCATCCATTAGTCCCGAGCCACGCTCAAACGAGCCGCTTTGCAAGCCGTTTAAAGAATTGTAATTCGTTACCTCTTTAAGTTTGGTGTCCAGCCAGCTGATACCCTTATTAGTACTAAACCATATCCGCCCCTGTTTATCCTCGATTATTTCATGCACAATGCCATCGGCCAAACCCTGTTTCTCGCCAAACATTTCTACATGCTTGCTCATCGCGTTAATTTTCAGCAGCCCATCGCTACTGCCAGCCCATATATCGCCTTTGCTGTCTTTAAACAAGGTTTGTATTAAGTTACTTGGCAGGTTGTTAGCTATGCGGCTTAGCAGAGTAAAGTGATTGTTGCGTGGGTCGAAAATGGCAATTCCAGTTCCGTGCGACGCGATCCAGATGCGGCCAAGGTTATCTTCTTTAAAATCGCGGATATAGCCGTTAAGCGGCAGGCTAAACTGGTTTCCGGCATTGACGAAAGGCTGATATACTTTGAAAGTTTCTGTCTTAGGGTCAAAAACATCGACCCCGCCACCGTTGGTACCAATCCATAATTTACCCAACTTATCCTCTTCTAAACAAAAAATCTCGTTGTGGTTAATGGTATTTGTACCCGAGCCGCTCAGATACTGCTTTACCGCCCCGGTTGACGGATTGAGCCTGAAAAGTCCGTCCTGGTAAGTACCTACCCATAAGTTACCATCGCATGTGCGCTGAAGTGCCAGGATATTTAAACGCCCGTCATTCTTTTTACGGGCCGAAACCAGCGGATAGCGCTTAAATAAACCGGTTTGCTTATTATACAACGATAATCCACCGCCATCTGTACCGACAAATATGGTGTTGCCGTCGCCGGCCGCAAAGGATGTCACAAACCTCGAACTTAAACCATAAGCATCGTAAGGATTGGCTTTTTTAAGGTTAAAAAAGGTAAGATTACTGTCGTATTTATTTACACCGGCCACGTAAAGCCCCAGCCAGCTTATCCCCTGCTTGTCTACTAAAACCGAACGTACGGCGTTGCCCGATAAGCTGTAACTATCCCTACCGTCGGGCAAATAGGTATCAATGATGCCGGTTTGCAGGTTGAGTATGTTCAAACCATCCTCGGTACCTATCCATAATACATTAGGTGCTGCCGAGGCTATGGCATATACTGAATTGTTAGACAAACGCTTACCAGCTAAGCCCTGCGTATTAATGGTTGTAAAATGTTTACCATCGGGCAGTAATTTGCAAATACCACCGTTGGTACCCACCCAAAGATTTCCCTGGGTGTCTTCCATAATGGCCTTAACTGTCCCCCCGGCTATGGCTTGCGGCTCACCGGCATTGGGTAAAAATGCAGTAAACTTGCCTGTTTGACGTTCGTAACGATACAAGCCGCTTTTGGCTCCAATCCAAACCTGCTTTTTTCGGTCTTCATAGACGGTCAATACCGGCTGATGACCAATATCATCCGGCACGTCGGGCATATCGCCAAACTTGATAATATGGCCTGTGGATGGATTAAGCCGGTTTAAGCCGCCTAACGTAGCCACCCAAATTTCGCCTTTTGAGTCGCTGCAAATACCTTTGATAACCGCGCTGCTGAAGCCATTAACCTCGTTGTTTGATTTGTAGTGTCGAAACCTATTTTTTTGCCGGTCAAACAAATGCAGCGAGCCGGTAGTCCCCACCCATAACCTGCCCTTGGCATCTTCGTGTAAACTCGTTACCTCGTTAGACCACAAGCTGGTACTGTCTTTGGCATTATGACGATAGACGGTATAGTTTAAACCGTCAAACTTGGTCAAACCGTCTTCGGTAGCAAACCATACAAAGCCGTGCCGGTCTTTTAAAATTGCATTAACTGTATTAGACGAAAGCCCGTCTTTTGAGCTTATTGCTGTAAACTGGTAATTGGAATGTTGCCCGAACAGCGAACAACTCAGGAGCAGCAAAAGGTTGAGTACAGATACTTTCTTTAAAATTTTAGAGAGCATAAAACAGGTTTCTCAAACAACCCATCGAGCGGCAATCTTTGACGTTTCCATACTCACTCTTATACATAAAGAGCAAAGCCGGCAAGCCAATAAAATAACTCAGAAAAAGATGTTTATAATTTTTGGTTGAACAAATATAGCATCATCTATTGGGCAAGGGATGGAACATTTGTACAATAAAAAGCATGATAAGTTCAATTATTGCACTTTCAGCAGCGTCATTGAAGCTGTTTGAATTTTTAGCCGTATTAAGCGCATTACTAAAAAGCTTATTAGGCCTACAATGAATTTCAACGTACGCGTCAATAACTTATCGCTTTAACGCTATGCTCGTCGGTGCAAATAGCCTGACCAAATCAGCCCACTCCAATTAAGCGTGAACATTTTTACAATCTTAAGCAACAAACTAAGCCTTAATTAAAATTTAAGCTATTTAATTTTATATCAAGTTTTGGTGCGTTACTTTTTTATTACCCGGCATCGCAATCGACTTCAAAATTTCTTGAAACTATAAATTAAACATCATGTATAAAAAACCCCTTATTTACTGCGCAAGCGCCGTGGCTTTATGCCTGGCGGGCATTGCCTGGCGCCCGGCCAAGGTCGACTCTGACAAAGGACTGAAAGATTATTACAAAAAATATTTCCCGATTGGCGTAGCTGTTACCCCACGCGAACTGCAAAGCGATGAAAGCAAACTTATTGTTAAAGAGTTTAACAGCATTACAGCCGAAAACGCCATGAAAATGGCACCGCTGCACCCGGAAGAAAACCGTTACAATTGGCGGGATGCAGATAGCATTATGGCCTTTGCCCAGCGCAACCATATTAAAGTACGCGGGCATAACCTTTGCTGGCATGCCCAGGCACCGGCCTGGATGTTTAAAGACTCTGCCGGAAATGATGTAAGTAAAGAAGTGTTGCTCAAACGCTTAAAAGACCACATTACCACTGTAGCATCACGTTATAAGGGCAAGATTTATGCCTGGGACGTGGTGAATGAGGCTATTGCCGATGATACTACTTTTTTACGAAAATCTAAATGGAGCCAGATTACCGGTCAGGACTTTATTGCCAAAGCTTTCGAGTACGCACACGCGGCCGACCCAAAAGCTGCCTTATTTTACAATGACTACAACACCGAACAGCCAGCCAAACGGGAGAAAATTTACAAATTGCTTAAAGGTTTGCTCGCTGCCGGTGTACCGATAAATGGCGTAGGCTTGCAGGCGCACTGGTCGGTTAACAACCCAAGCCGCGAAGAACTGGAAAGATCCATCCAGATGTTTTCGTCATTAGGTTTGCAAATTCAATTTACTGAGTTAGATATTTCGGTATATGCGGGCCGCCAGGGCGGACAATTAATTAATGAGATCGGAAGAGCGTCGTG
>CAXYKR010000385.1:0-2544 GCA_964277815.1 uncultured Mucilaginibacter sp.
CACGACGCTCTTCCGATCTCATAAAAATACACTCTTTTAACGCGCTGCGAAATATTGGTCAAAATTTCGTAAGGGATGGTGCCTATCTGCTCGGCCAAATCCTCGATGGTTTGCTGCTCATTAAATATTATCACTTCGTCGCCTTCCTTTACATCCACGCTGCTCACATCTATCATACACATATCCATGGCAATATTGCCCACCGTGGGTACCAGCACGCCTTTAACCAGCATTTTGCCCACACCGTTGCCAAAGGCCCGCAGGTAACCGTCGGCATAGCCAATGCGCACGGTGGCTATGCGCCCGTCTTTAAGCAGGCTACCGTTACGGTTGTAGCCAATAGTTTCGCCGGCAATGATATTTTTCACCTGCGATATACTGGTTTTTAAAGTAGCTATAGGTTGTAAACCGTTTAAATGCTCAGGTACGGCCGCATCAATGCCATACAGGCCGATGCCTAACCTCACCATGTCAAACTGCGCGTCGGGCCAACGCGTAATGGCCGAAGTGTTAGAGATATGTTTGATGACCGGATAACCCAGCGCTTTCTCTATCAAAGTAAAAGCCTGTTTAAACGCTTTGATTTGTTTACGGGTAAAAGCATCATGCGCCTCATTATCGCTGGCCACCAGGTGCGAAAATATCGACACCACTTTGATGTAAGGGTTATCCTGTACCAAATCGTACAGCGTTTCCAGTTCATATTCCTCAAAACCTAAACGGTGCATCCCGGTATCAATTTTAAGATGCACCGGGTAGGCCGAAATTTGATGCAGTTGCGCATACCTCACCAGCTTATCCAGCATGTCAAAACTATACACTTCGGGTTCGAGTTTAAACTCAATCATTTTTTCGAACGCAGATGGCTCCGGGTTAAGCACCATGATAGGCAATGTAATACCCGCTTGCCGCAGAGCAATTCCCTCGTCAATATAGGCCACAGCCAGATAATCTACCTTGTTGTATTGCAAAATATTTGCCACCTCGAACGTGCCACTGCCGTACGAAAAAGCTTTAACCATGGCCATCAGCTTAACGCCGGGCTGCAGCTTAGACTTGTAGAAATTAAGGTTACCCAACAACGCATTCAGGTTTATCTCCAGCATCGTCTCATGCGCTTTTTGCGATAAAGCCCTACTGATGCGCTCGAACTCAAAACTGCGTGCTCCTTTAATTAATATGGCCTCGTTGTTAAAATTTATTTCTTTACGATGCCGCAGCATTTCGGCTGTTTGATTATAAAAAAACTTTTGCGGCACATCGGCAAAGAGGCTTTGGTGCTGCGATATCGCCTCGCCTACGCCTATCAACTTATCTACCCGCTTGGCTTTAACCAAGTCGGCCACCCTGCTGTATAACTCTTGTGGTGGCAAACCCGACTGGTAAATGTCCGATAAGATGAGCGTTTTAATTTTATGCTGATTTTGCTGCTGCAAAAAGTTAAGCGCAATTTCGAGCGAACGGATATCGGAGTTATACGAGTCGTCGATTACCGAACAATCGTTGATACCGGTTTTCATCTCCAGCCGCATGCTCACCGGGCTCAGATGCTCCAGCTTTTTGTCGGCCTCTACGGGGCTGTAATCCAGTGCTAACAAAGTAGCCCAGCATAAAATGGCATTCTCTACCGAAGCTTCATCCAAAAACGGAATCAAACACTCTATTTCTTTACCCTTGTAAAGCGCGCGCAGGTAAAACCGTTTAGAGATTACCGTTTCACTGAATACATATAAATCGGCCTGTTTAAAATTAAGGCTCCAGGTAAATGTGGTTGTGGTGGGCAAGTCGGATTGGTAATCCACCAACTGGTCATAGTTATGGATAAGCAGGCGACAGTTTTTAAACAGCTTAAGTTTTTCCTGTACTTTTTGGGTCCGGCTCTCAAAACCTTCATCATGGGCAGAGCCCAAATGGGTTAACACACCAATAGTTGGTTGTATAATGGCTTGTAAAGCATCCATCTCCCCTACGGTGGATATACCCGCCTCGAAAATACCTAATTCGTTATCGGCCTGTATTTGCCAAACCGACAGTGGTACCCCAATCTGCGAATTGTAGCTTTTCGGGTTTCGCACCACATTTTTGTCAGCACCCATGAGTTGGTAAAGCCACTCCTTAACGATGGTTTTACCATTGCTGCCCGTAATACCGATAACCGGCAAGCTAAAACGGCTGCGGTGGTGAGCAGCCAGCGCTTGCAGCGCCTGTAATGCATCAGGCACCTCTAAAAAGTTAGCCGCCGGGTAATCGCCTTCGGGCAAGTAGCGCACCACAAAATCTCGCACGCCATGATTGTAAGCCTCGTTCACAAATGCATGCCCGTCGCGCCGGCCATCCAGCGCAAAGAATAAACTTTCGGCCGGATTACTGATTTGGCGACTATCGGTGAGCAGCACACTGATGTTGTTCTCCCTGACGATGGTACCCGAAGCACGGATAATTTGCTGCACTTCGAGGATAGAATACTGGCTGCTCAACATGGTACTAAGGTGGCTATATTTATGTAAACAGAAGAATTTTTGGTAAATTTGGTTTGCATGGATG
>CAXYKR010000386.1:0-4416 GCA_964277815.1 uncultured Mucilaginibacter sp.
TGTTAAACATCGGAAAGGAAAGTTACGATAGAGACAAGCAAATGTAGCTTGTATCGCAAAACTTTAAAACCTTTAGATGTTATTACTCGGTTATGTAAACGTAATGTTGCTTGGGCCAGACCCTAAGATGACAATCAGTGTATTTTGTACATTAAGCTAAAGCTTTAGCAATTGCAGGGCTGTATCGCGGCCGCTGGTCAAGGCCGCTTCTACCGTGCCCATGGCTGTTCCCTGATACATAAATTCGCCGGCAAAATATAAGGTATCAGCAACCGGTTGTCTTAAAACGGTTAGTGCTGCGGCGGTATCAACGGTATCGTAGGCGTAAGAGCCATAAATATAAGGGTCGGCTGTCCAATTGGCAACGTGCCAGGCAACCAGTTTTTCTTTTAAAGCTTCGGTCGGAATCTTAAATACGTTGCTTAACGATTGCAGCGACTGTTGCAAAATATCCTCTGCTGGGGTATCAACCTGTTGTGCTGCTGCTGCACCGCCCAACCAGCCCGTTAACAAAGGCTCATGCCCGGGCGCTTGCGTCCACCAGGTAGGTATAGCCTCGTCGGTAAACAAAAATGCCATGTTTGTAAGGTTGCCATCCTCAGGATGCTCAGCAGTAACATGCTCCCAAAAAATCTCATCAAACTGCAGCAGTACTTTGATAACGGCGCCAAAGCCTAAATTTTTTAATGCTGTCGTCTGGTCATTTATTGCAGGCGAAAAACTGATATGCCCTTTGGCCGTTTCCGGTGCCTGCCATACCCCTAACGGAATAGCCAATATAGCTTGCTTGGCTTCGTAAACCTCACCATCAGCCGTGGTTGCTTTGATAGCATTAGCCTGCCAGGTGATGCGGTTTACGGGGGCGTTTAAGTAGATAGTGCCGTCATTTTGTTTACATACCTCTGCCAGGTAATTTACCAGCCTACAGTAGCCACCTTCGATACGGTATTGTGCGTCTTCATCCTCGTTTTGCCACTCGCCGCGCAGCGCAAATGCGCTTACCCGTGCCGGGTCGCTGGTATCATAACCGTTGGCGTATCGTACTACAGACTCCTTTAAGCTGTCAAACTTCTCTTCTGCGAAGTATTCATCCAAAAATGCCTGAAGCGTCATGTCAGATTTTAACTCGTCAAGCTTCTGCATCAATAAATCCCAGCCTTCTATCATCCCGGCATCTTTAGTAAAAGTGCCGTTTTCATATTGCCACATCTCCCCTCCTGCCGGATGGTAAGCAATACCGGCTTCGTGTAGCAGTTGTAAGGTCACGGGCAGGTTGCCATGCACAAACTCGGCACCTAATTCGGCGTGCTTGAAAAACATGGTATCATCAATAGTTCGGATGCGGCCCCCGGTACGGTTGCAAGCTTCTAACAAGGTTACTTTTTTACCGGCTTTAGCCAAAGTATAAGCCGCAATTAAACCGGCTGCACCTGCGCCTATAATGAGTACGTCTGCGTTTTTCATAAGAGTAGATACGCAAGGTATAAAATATTCTTTACTTATAAATTAAGATAAAGAGTAGTAACCGCAGTTCACAAAACGCGGTAAGCCGGTCAAAACATGAGCCTCTACAGCTCAAGTTTTAAGCCATCATAAGCCAGTTGAATACCCGGCGGTAGTTGTTTGGAAACATCGGCATGCTTGCCCAGGCGATGACTGATGTGGGTAAAATAAGTAGTTTCGGCACCTATACGTTGCGCGAAGGCAATAGCTTCATCAAACGTAAAATGTGACATATGCGACTGCTTTTGCAGAGCGTTTACCACTAATACCTTACTACCCTTTATCTTTTCAATTTCGGGCTCAGTGATGGTTTTAGCATCGGTGATATAAGTAAAATCTTGAATCCTGAAACCTAACACCGGCAGCTTATAATGCAAAACCTCTATAGGGGTAAACTTAACAGGCCCCACATTAAACGGCTCGTTGCCGATGGTGTGCAAATTAATTTTAGGAATACCCGGATATTGAAACTCAGCGAAGATGTACGAAAATTCCTGTTTGAGTGATGCTTGCACGCGCGGTACCGCATAAACATCCATGGGTTCCTGTTGCAGATAATTAAAGGCACGAATGTCATCCAAACCGGCGGTATGGTCTTTATGTTCGTGTGTAAAAACCACAGCATCCAAATGCTTTACCCCGGCACGCAACATCTGGTACCTGAAATCGGGCCCGGTATCAATCACGATTGTCTTACCCTGCGCTTCTACCAGGATGGAGGTACGCAGGCGCTTGTCGTGCTTGTCGGCAGAGGTACAAACCTCGCAATCGCAACTAATAACGGGCACACCCTGCGAAGTTCCGGTTCCTAAAAAAGTGATGGTCACAGCTGCAGTTCGATTTGTTTAACTTGGTGAAAAAATGCCAGCTGCTTATCGTCAAGCTGTTTAGTGTCAATATCAAGCTGCCTCACTAACTCAATCACCGAATGTATTTTACTTTCGAGATTCGAAAACTTGTTTACCACAATCATGCGGCTGTTTAGCAGCAAGCAGGCACCCGTTTTAAAGTTCCCCTTTTCGTAGCGCACTTTATACCCCGAACTCTTAAGCAGGTTCTCTAACTTTTCGAGTGTATGATTGGTGAGGGCAAACATAGAATCAAAAATAATAAAACTTCCGCTGCACAACAGCACAATTTATGATTTTGACAATAAATGTCATTATGACGATTGTAAATTCAAGCCGATAAAAGCGACCGTCATCAATAAATGAGTTTGGGATGTAAAGGCTGATGCCTTCACTCCCTTTGGTTAATTACCTTAAATTGCCAGTTAGAATTTAAGGTGTTTCACGGTAAAGCCGTTATTAATTAATTGCTTTAATGATTCAATACCCACTTTCAGGTGTGTTTCCACATACTGTTCCGTCACCTTAGAATCGCTTTCGGCTGTTTTAACGCCTTCCGGAATCATTGGCTGGTCTGATACCAGTAATAAGGCGCCGGTCGGAATTTTATTGGCAAAACCGGTGGTGAAGATGGTAGCCGTTTCCATATCTACCGCCATGGCACGTAAGCTCTTCAGGTATTTTTTAAATTCCTTATCGTGTTCCCAAACGCGGCGGTTGGTGGTATAACAGGTACCTGTCCAGTAATCGCGCGAAAAATCACGGATGGTGGTTGAAATTGCCTTTTGCAGCGCAAACGACGGTAAGGCTGGCACTTCGGCTGGCAAGTAGTCGTTAGAGGTTCCCTCACCACGGATGGCTGCGATAGGCAGGATTAAGTCGCCTACGTTGTTTTTCTTTTTCAGGCCGCCGCATTTACCCAAAAATATAACTGCTTTAGGCGATATCGCGGTAAGCAAATCCATTACGGTTGCCGCTACAGGGCTTCCCATACCAAAATTGATGATGGTAATACCGTCGGCTGTAACACTCTGCATAGGCTTGTCCAACCCCATAATTGGCGCATCGTTGTGCCATTTAGAGAACAGGGATAAGTACTTCGAAAAATTGGTCAGGATGATATAGCTGCCAAATTCGTTCAGCGGACGGCCGGTATACCTGGGCAGCCAGTTAGCTACGATGGCATCCTTAGACTTTAAACCGCTTTTTACAGGAGACTGTACTTCTTTTACTTTTTTAGACTGCTCGACGATGGTCGGGTCTTTTTTGATTTCTATTTCTTCGTTCATATCAATTCCTCCTTTTAAATTTTAACAGTGCCCCTTGGTTGACATAACTCTTCTTACCGGGACACATTTAAGAAAAGTTATTATACAGCAAACCCCGGCGTTTCACCAGGGCTTGTATTTTGTAATAAAATTAAGCAGCTAAGTGCTGAGTAGTGTTAAGCTACTTTTAATTTTTTCAAATCAGATTTTTCAAATTTTTCGCGGGCGTAGTCTAAGCTAACAGTTAAGCGTTTCACATCCTTTTGTGATGGGAACTCAAACATGGCGTCAATCATGATAGCCTCGCAAATAGAACGTAAACCACGTGCGCCTAACTTAAACTCCATGGCTTTGTCAACCACAAACTCAATCACCTCATCTTCAAACTCCAGCTTTACACCTTCGTAATCAAACAATTTCTTGTATTGTTTCAGCAATGAGTTTTTAGGCTCTACCAATATATTACGTAAGGCCTCACGGTCTAACGGATTCAAATAAGTTAATACCGGTAAACGGCCAATCAACTCCGGAATCAAACCGAATGATTTTAAATCCTGCGGCGTGATATACTTATAAAGATTTTTGGTATCTACCTCGTTCTCGTCGCGTTTTAACTTGTAACCTACGGTTTGGGTACGCAAGCGGCTGGCAATCTTTTTATCAATACCGTCAAAAGCGCCACCGCAAATAAAAAGGATATTGCTGGTATTTACCGAAATCATTTTTTGGTCCGGGTGTTTACGGCCGCCTTGCGGTGGCACGTTCACCATGGTACCTTCCAAAATTTTAAGTAAAGC
>CAXYKR010000387.1:0-2510 GCA_964277815.1 uncultured Mucilaginibacter sp.
TGTTGCATTGCTGTTTACCGGCAGTGCTGTTTTTGCCCAAACGGCTTACCAAACACTGGCTACCCGTGCCGATAGTTTGTACAAGGCAAAGCAGTTTGCAGCATCGGCCAATGGATATGCCGAGGCCTTTAAAATAGAGAAGAAAAATCCATTGGATTTATACAACGCCGCATGCTCATTTGCACTGGCCGGCCGCACCGATCAGGCTATCAGTTTGCTTAACGAAGCCGTTAAAAAAGGTTTTGATAACTATGCGCATATTAAACAGGATAGTGACCTGAACAGTTTGCATGAAACCGAAGCGTGGCAGCAACTGGTGGCCGGTTTGGCAAAGCGCGAACAGAAAATAGAGGCAGGCTATAACCAACCGGTAAAACACGAACTGGAAGAAATTATTAAAACAGACCAGGGCATACGCAATGAATACATTGCTGCCCGAAAAAAATATGGTTTTAAAAGCAGGCAAACTGATAGCCTGGGCAAACTGATGATGCACCACGACAGTATTAACATTGCTAAAGTAAGCCGTATTTTAGACCGTTACGGCTGGCTGAGCAAAGATAAAGTAGGCAACGCCGGAAACCAGGCCTTATTTTTAGTAGTACAGCATGCCGACCTAAAAACACAGCAAAAATATTTACCGCTAATGCGTAAAGCGGTTACAAAGGGCCACGCAAGAGCCAGTAATTTAGCCCTGCTGGAAGACCGCGTAGCCCTGGCCGAAGGACGGCACCAGATTTACGGCAGCCAGATTAGCGCAGGTGCAACTCCCGAAGACAACTATGTACGCCCCCTGGCCGACCCCGACCATGTAGACGAACGGCGTGCATCGGTTGGCCTGGCCCCACTGGCCGGTTATGTAAAAGAATGGAACATCACCTGGGACCCCGAAACTTACAAAAAGCAACTCCCGGCCATCGAAAAACGCGAAGGTTTTACGTCGTCGCCGATCAAATAAAAATGTGTAGCTGTGCTGTGGCGCGTCTCCTTGTGGCAGGTACTCCCACCACACCACACTACCAGCAGGCGGACGGCAAGCCTGTTGAAATGATATTATCAACGGTAACTAAGTGTTGTTTGCTTACCATAGCAGCCCATTGCTGCAAACCATCAATGCATGAAAATTTTTGCTTTTTTAATCCTGTTGATCGGCGCATATTCATGCAGCTCCCCAAAATCTAAAGGTTTAACAGATAATTTTTACCTGGACAAAGGCGGCTTTGATATGGCACGCGTTCCGCTGATCAAACCTTACCAGGCCACCACCCCTTCTACTAATCCGAACTGGATTGTAGCATCAACAGATACCAATAGTGTTCCGCTCACTATTCCCGGAACCAGGGAAGTCAAAGTATTAGATTCCCTGATTTTGGTGCATAGCGTAAACACAACTCTAAATTATCAACCGGTTAAAGAAGCCTGGTTTGTGATCAATCCTAAAAAAGAGCTGGTCGATGGATTTAAAACTCACGAAAACTACCTTGCCTTTATACGAGGCCTGGGCCTGAAACACGAGCCTAAACTAATTAACATGGAGCGGGTGTTTAGCCATTTTGATGATAACGATACGTTAGACTGGAAGAAAATGCCATAATTTTTTCTGTAGCTTGTGGTAAGTTATATCCTTGCAGCCTGAGGTTGGTGTTGTCATCAGCCTCCCCGCCAAGCAGGTAACCGGACGCATTAAGCTTCAGCCTTAAAAGATGGTTGGTGACAACACCAACCAAAGGCTGGAACCGCCGGATTCCGCTTAAGCCTAAACGATGGTTGGTGACAACACCAACCATAAGCTGGAAACTAAAACACACGTCGTAAAAATTGTCAGATATTTCATCTATACTTAGATCTTAAAAGAAAGATGTCATAGAAACATGATCCTGCTTATGTTTAATTACAATAACAAAAAATTCAGAGCGGTAAAAAATACCAATAATGGCGAAACGTCTCCTGACACCGTTTTTCATTATCACCAGGAGCAACAGATAGTCACCTCCAATTATAGCGGCGGAAAGATTGTAACCGGCCACCTGATCGGATTAGTTGACCAAGCTGGAAATATCGATATGAGGTATCACCAAATTAACTCGGACGGAAAATTGATGACCGGAACTTGTTTTTCGAAACCGGAACTCATGCAAAACGGTAAAATCCGCCTACACGAAACCTGGCAATGGACTTCGGGCGATTTCTCCGAAGGCACCTCAATTATTGAAGAATTTTGATTGTGTCGTCCCGGACCAGAAGCGATGAATGAAATTAAAAATAGCGCAACGTTGGTGATGAAATGTGATAGTCTGGCCTGAGGTTGGTGGTGTCATTACAGGTGTTGGGAAGACTTACTCATCCGCCCCGTCATGCCGGCGAAGGTCGGCATCCCACGCGCAAAGTAGTGACATTTTAGGTAAAGATGCACGGAGGTGAACCTGCCTGGTGGGATGCTGAAATAAATTCAGCATGAACTGTGTTCAAAAGCAAGAGATATTTGAATAATTTTCATTGTATTTTGTTTT
>CAXYKR010000388.1:0-22300 GCA_964277815.1 uncultured Mucilaginibacter sp.
AGTGATTTTTCTTTAACTTTTTCACGTACTTTCTCCAGGCATTTATGCTTTTGCACCGTAGCCGACCGCTCGCCCGACAGGTTGAAACGTTCTGCAATCTCCCGCATACTTAATTTATCGTAATAAAAAGCCTGCAGCATATCCAAACATTTTTGCCCGGCAGTTTCCAGGTAACGCAATAAACGTTTAGCCGACGGCAAGCTCTGTTGTTCCTCAATTAAGTGTTCATAGTCCAGCACATCCTCGCTTACCATCCCCTTTTGTTTTTGCTGGCGATGGTACCATAAATGGCGTGCTATGCCCAGCAAATAAGCATTCTCGCTATGCTCAATCACCACATTGCCGGCAATCACCTTTTCATAATAAACGACCAACGCATCCTGAAACACATCTTTGGCGTCATCAAGTGTTCCACCTTTAGCTTTGATATAAGCAGCTACTGCCGGGAACACTGACAGGTATAAATGGGTTAACCAGCTTTCGTTATTGATATGGCTTGTTTCCATAAGTCAATGTTTAAGTTTCACTATCCTTATCGGATAGTGTGCACTATTTTTAATATATCACCACAAATTCTAAAATTTAACAGAATTTGTGGCCATCAACAAGTCATTAATTTTTCATTAAGCTTAGCTTTTGATACAAACCCTATCGTAACAACCTTGTTCAACCACCTATGAATGCAGAACAAACCCGCCTGCAACAACACTATGCCGGTGAAACTAATTGGTTAAAATGGGGGCCTTATTTGTCGGAAAGGCAATGGGGAACCGTTCGTGAAGATTACAGTGCCGAGGGCAATTCGTGGAATGCCGTTACTCACGACATGGCTCGCAGCAAGGCTTACCGCTGGGGTGAGGAAGGTATTGCCGGCCTGAGCGATGACAAACAACTGCTTTGCCTTAGCCTGGCCCTTTGGAACGGGCAAGACCCCATACTGAAAGAACGGCTTTTTGGCTTAACCAACAATGAGGGCAACCACGGCGAGGATGTTAAAGAACTATATTATTACCTGGATAGCACCCCTACGCATAGTTACCTCAAAATGCTGTATAAATACCCGCAGCAGGCCTACCCTTACCAACGGCTTATTGACGAGAACCGCCAACGTAATAGGCTCGAACCGGAATTTGAACTGATTGATACCGGTATTTTTGATGAGGACAAATATTTTGACGTTTTTGCCGAATATGCCAAAAATAAAGAAGAAGATATTTTAATCAAATACACCGTTTATAACCGAAGCGGTGAGGATGCCCCGGTGCATATACTGCCACAATTTTGGTATCGTAACGTTTGGCTTAAGGGCGAAGACCGGCCCAAATTGATTTACCAGGGTAATAACACGGTGCTGTTTCATGGCGGCGAACTGGGTGACTATTTTGTTTACGCCGATGGTAAACCCGAACTTTTATTTACCGAAAACGAGACCAATAACGAGCGGCTATATCAGTCAGCCAACGTTACGGCTTACGCCAAGGATGGCATCAACAATTATGTGGTAAATAACCAAAAGAATGCAGTGAATCCCAACCACGAGGGAACCAAAGCGGCATTTTGGTACCAGTTGAATGTACCTGCCAAAGGCAGCGTGACGGTAAAGCTCCGATTAAGCAAAACCAAGCAGATTAACGCGTTTAGTAACTTCGACCAGTTGTTTAATAACAGGCAAACTGAGGCCGACCAGTTTTACAGCGACGCGCAATTTAACTCCAATACCGACGACGAAAAACTGGTACAGCGCCAGGCTTGGGCAGGCATGCTTTGGAACAAACAGTACTATAATTTTAATGTAAAGCGCTGGCTGGACGGCGACCCGCAAGAACCGGCCCCACCTGAAAACCGCAAGCATGGCCGTAACAATCACTGGAAACACCTGGTAGCCGAGGATATTTTATCGATGCCCGACAAGTGGGAATACCCTTGGTTTGCAGCCTGGGATTTAGCTTTTCATTGTATTACCCTGGCACCGCTTGACCCAGGCTTTGCTAAAAAGCAGTTGTTACTTTTAGTTAACTCCAACTACATCCACCCTAACGGACAGTTACCGGCCTACGAGTGGGACTTTGGGGATGTGAACCCACCGGTGCATGCCTTAGCTGCCTGGCAGGTTTACCAAACCGACCGCCAGATTAACTTTAAAGACGACTTTATTTTTTTAGAGGAGATTTTTCAGAAATTACTGCTCAACTTTACCTGGTGGGTAAACCAAAAAGATAGTGAGGGTAACAACATTTTTGAAGGCGGCTTTTTAGGGCTGGATAATATTGGCGTATTTAACCGTAGCGCACCGGTACCCGGCGGCGGCTTTTTAGAACAGGCCGACGGTACCAGTTGGATGGCTATGTACTCGCTCAACATGATGCGCATTGCCATGGAGTTGGCTACCCATAGCCCCACTTACGAAACCATGGCCATTAAGTTTGCCGAACACTTTTTGTTTATTGCAGGCTCGCTTACCAATGTTGGCGAAGACGCCTTAGGCTTATGGGACGAACAGGATGGATTTTTTTATGATGTATTGCGCAAGCCCGACGGTGGCTATGACCGGTTGCGCTTGCGCACCCTGGTGGGCCTCATACCAATGTTTGCTGTCATTGTATTTGATGAGGCCCGCTGGCGCAATTTGCCTAAACTAACCGAAAGGCTCGACTGGTTTATGCAGCAACGGCCGGACCTCGTTAATTTGGTAAGCCGCTGGAAAGACACCAAAGGCAACCAGAAACACTTGTTCTCGCTATTGCGTGGCCACCGGATGAAACTGCTGCTGAAACGCATGCTGGATACCAATGAGTTTTTATCGCCGTACGGGATACGTTCCATATCTAAAGTGTATGAGCAACAGCCTTTCCAGTACTGGCTTAACGGCGCCGATTACTCAGTAAAATACCTGCCGGCCGAAAGTGACAGCAGTATGTTTGGCGGCAATAGCAATTGGCGCGGCCCCATCTGGATGCCTATTAATTATTTACTGATTGGCGCATTGTATCGCTTCCACGAATATTACAGTGACGATTTTAAAGTAGAATACCCGACACACTCGGGCAAATATTTAACTCTTGCCGAAATTGGCGATTGTCTGGGCGAAAGGCTTAAATCTATTTTCCTGAGAAATGAGCATGGCGAGCGGCCTGTTTTTGGCGGACACCCCAAACTAAACCACGACCCGAATTTTAAGGATTACATCCTGTTCCACGAGTATTTTCATGGCGATAACGGCAAGGGCCTGGGGGCAAGTCATCAAACCGGCTGGACGGGCCTGGCAGCTTTATTAAGATAAATTATGGCTGTACCAATAGCGCAAACACCTTTTAAACTTTATGTGTCTGAGTTTATTGGGACAGCATTATTATTAACGGTAGGGCTGAGTGTAGTTATATTTAACTGGGGTGAGGGTTCGGTAATGAACCATTATATTCCCAACCCAGGCTTGCGCCGCTTGTTTACCGGCTTTTTATTTGGTACCACCGGCTGCTTAATTACTTTATCGCCGGTGGGTAAAATTAGTGGTGCACATATTAATCCTGCCGTAAGCATTGCCTTTTGGATGTGCGGCAAAATGAAAAACCACGCCGTGCTGGGTTATATCATCAGCCAGATGCTGGGCGCTGTTGCAGGCTGTTTACCCCTGCTACTTTGGGGACATCAGGGTGAGAGTGTTGCTTATGGTAATACTACACCGGGCAATGCGGGTATTGTCCCGGCGTTTGCAGGTGAGGTAATTACTACCGCCGCTTTGGTAACCCTACTTTATGTGTTTGTAAGCAGCAAAAAGCTGCGAAATTATACGCCTTTTACTATTCCGTTTTTATACAGCTTAATGGTTTGGGCCGAGTCGCCGCTATCGGGCTGTAGTACTAATCCGGCCCGCAGCTTTGGTCCGGCGGTTATTAGCGGCGTCTATACCGCTTATTGGTTGTACTGGCTGGCACCACTTACAGGTGTGTTGTTAGTGATGGGCTTTTTGAAAGTGATGAACCTGCACCGACATCACTTGATTGAAGCGGCGCGGGTGAGTTACCATCAGGAACCATCGCCCGCCGGAATAAAAACTTCGTCATAAAACAAACCAGTTGAGCATTTTAAACTTTCTATTCATAACAAAACAAATACCCAACCCACAACATATGAATCGTTTTGAAAACAAAGTAGCATTAGTAACCGGCAGCAGCCAGGGCATTGGCGCGGCATGTGCCCTCAGGTTAGCCAGCGAAGGTGCCGACGTAATATTTAACGGCCGCAAACTCGATGAGCGCGGTGAAGGTTTGATGAAACAGGTAGCCGACATGGGCCGCAAATCGCACTTTTTGGAAGCTGACGTGAGCAAAATGCAAAACGTGGTACAACTGGTACAGGATGCCATTGCCGTTTACGGACATTTAGATATTTTGGTAAACAATGCCGGTGTTGAAAAGAACAACGATTTTTGGAACGTAACCGAAGAGGAATACGACTTTGTAATGGATACCAACCTAAAAGGCGTATTTTTCGGCATCCAAGCGTTTGTAAAATACTGCAAAGACCAGCAACGCCCGGGCGTGATTGTAAACATGAGTTCGGTACACGAAGAAATTGTTTTTCCACACTTTGCAGCCTATTGCGCCAGTAAAGGTGCGCTTAAAATGCTTACCCGCAACCTGGCTACCGAGCTGGCCCCGTTAAACATGCGGATAAATAATGTAGCTCCTGGTGCTATTGCTACTCCCATCAACCAAAAATTGCTGAACAATAAAGAACAGTTAGATAATTTACTGGAGAATATCCCAATGCGAAAAATGGGTACGCCGGAAGATGTAGCCGCCTTAGTAGCATTTTTATGTTCTGATGATGCCAAGTACGTTACCGGGTCTACCTATTTTGTAGACGGTGGCTTAACTTACCATTACGAAGAGCAATAAACATTTTATAGGTAACCTCAATGGTCAGCCATTCGAGGTTACCTATTTTATTATAAATCAGTCAGGAATTTAATAACCGCTTGTAATCTTCGGGCGTATCAATATCAATAGCCCCTTGCTCAAAAGGGATGCTGATGACCTCGCTTTTGTATTTATTTAACAACTTTTTGGCTCCCTCCTGCCCTTGCAGGGCCATCAGTTCGTCAAAGTAGCTTTGGTCAAATAATACGGGCGCGCCTATAGTGTTTTGGTATGCCGATGCAACGATTGGCCTTCCGCTTGTTTGCTTTGTGTTAATCAGGTTTTGCAATAGGGCAGTATCTACAAAGGGCTGGTCGCAAAGCATCAACAGTGCGTTTTGCACCTCCAAATTAGTGGCTATCAGGAATTTAACTCCTGCACTAACGGACGATACCATGCCATGCTGCCAATCTGCATTGTACACCACCGTTACGGATTCGTTTGCCAGCTTTGGAATAATGCTTGACTGATGAGCACCCACTACAACAACTACGCAAGTGTTGGGTACGGCAACAGCAGCCTTGATAGCCCTTTGCAATAACGATTGTTGTTGGTAGACCAACAATTGCTTGGGACGCCCCATGCGCGATGACGCACCTGCTGCCAGGATGATTATGCCGGTCACAAATTTTCGTGGTTTACCGGTAAACTGGCCATATCCTCCGAATGTATAACGGTAGTTTTTTCGCGCAATGGCTTGCCTTCACGCTGTTGCAACACAGCCAGTATCTCGGCCACAATGGATAATGCAATTTCTTCGGATGTTTCCGAGCCAATGTCCAAGCCTGTCGGTCCGTATACGCTTTGTAGTTCTTCGGTAGTAACTGTGACACCTTCTTCCTGCAACTCATCCAGCATACGTTGTAGCTTCTTTTTGGGGCCCAAGCTTCCTACATAAGCCAGCTTTAAAGGTAATAACTGCCGTAGCATTGCCAGGTCGTAATTGTAATTGTGCGTCATCAGCACCACGGCGGTGCGGTTGTCTACATGGAGTTGCGGAAGCACCTGTTCGGGTTTAGCTAACAATACGCGCTGAGCTTCGGGAAAACGGGTGGCCACAGCATAGTTGGTGCGGCCATCTATCACGGTAGTATGCCAGCCCATCACTGCAGCCATTTTCACCAATGGGATAGCATCGTTACCGGCACCAAAGACCAGCAGGGACACGGCGGGCTTCAACAACTCTACAAAACCGGTCAGCTCAGTATCTGCCTGATAAGTTTGAATGGCAGACTTACCACCGAACAAGACCGCCTCGGCATCGTTGTGTAATTGAGCCTCGAGTTCAGGATAATTACATTGGTGCTGATACTCTTCGGCTGATAAAAACAAACAGGTACCTGGCTGCACACCTTTGCGGTTGGCCAATGAAAACAGGGTAACAATAACCGCATTTTGTCGCTTACTTAAAAACTTTTTAAATAGCTGTATAGGATGATGAGCCTGCCCGGCAAATACAGGTTCAATCAGGATGTGGATAATACCGTTGCAGCCTAAACCCACGCCCAGCTTGGCGTCGTCATCGTCGGTAGTATCATAAGTCACCAGCATAGGTTGCTGCTGGGCCATCACCAGCCGGGCCTTGCGCAAGGCATCTCCCTCTAAACAGCCACCGCTTATAGCTCCGGTTAACTGCCCGTCATCAGTAATAAGCATACGGGCACCGGCACGCCTGTAAGACGAGCCTTCTACCTGTACCACCGTAGCTAAAGCGGTTTGTTTGCCAGCTTGCTGGGCAATGTCAAAAGCCTTTACAATATCTTCTAATTCTTTCATCCTGTAGGTAAACTTAAAAAATAACAGGAACAAGCAGGTAAAGTTTAATCAATATGCTGAGGCGGTACATCAGTGACCGCTCAGCATATCAATCATGCAAGGCCGATGCAATCGCTGTTAAAGATGTTTCTCCGGTACAGAGTGCAAGCCAATCCGGTTTCTTTCGGTATCAATAATTACTGCCATGTAGCCATAGTCGGGCGAAATTTCCATTTTGGGAACAACTACTTTACCACCGGCGGCTTCTACTTTATCGGCCACCAGTTGCACATCAGGGTTTGCATTTAAATAAATTAAGGTGCCGCTGCTGGCCGGCTGATGAAAATCGGATTGTAAAACAACGGCACCACCCACGCCGTTCATAGGGTCTTCGAGCGGGAACATCCGCATTTGGTAACCGTCATTATCCATCGGAATCATTTGCATACCAAAAATCTCTTCGTAAAGTTTTTGCGCGCGGCTTAAGTCGGTAGCCGGTATTTCGAACCAGCTGATTGCAGATTTAAAAGTCATGATAATCAGGTTTATATCTGCTTAAAAATAACAGTTATCATTAAACCGTCAATACCTAAACCTTCGAAATGGATTTGTTAACAGACTTTTATCCATCTATCAAATCATTATCAATACTCAATTTTAAAACAAAGAGGTTTGCTTACCGGCTTTAGGTGTAAAAAGCGAAAAATCGTATTCAGGCATTTGTTTATCGCCCAGGTAACGGTTGCAGGCCACACGATATAATTGCTGGATTGACCCGGCCACCTCTCCGTCGCCACTCATACGGCGACCAAACTCACTGTCGTTCAGGTTACCGTCATGGCATTCGCGTATCAGGTTTAATACCTTCTCGGCTCGGTCGGGGAAAGTTTTGTGTATCCAGTCGGTGAATATTTCGGCAATGCTACCGTTGAGTCGCACCATGGTAAAACCGGCATCGATGGCACCCCGGTTAGCGGCCGCTTTTATAATAGCCGGCACTTCGTTACTGTTAAGGCCCGGAATAATAGGCGCCGTCATTACTCTCACCGGCACACCTTTTTGCGACAGCTTTTCAATCACGTTTAATCTACCGATAGAGGTTACAGTACGCGGTTCCAGCTTTTGCCTCAACTGCTCATCGAGCGAGGTAATAGATATGGCTACGTGGATGAGGTTAAGTTTGGCCAGCTCACTAATAATATCCATATCGCGCAGGATGAGGTTATTTTTAGTGATGATGCTTACGGGGTGCTTATACTGCAAAAACAGTTGCAACAAGCGCCGGGTGAGTTCCAGCTCGCGCTCAATGGGTTGGTAACAATCAGTATTGCCCGATAAAACAATGGGAGCCGGTTGGTAACGCCGTTTGTTAAAGTACTGCTCTAACAGTTCGGGAGCATTACGTTTTACGATGATTTTACGTTCAAAATCAAGACCGGCGCTAAACCCATAATATTCGTGGCTATTGCGGGCGTAACAGTAAATACAGCCGTGCTCGCAACCCTGGTAAGGGTTGATAGAATCGCGGTGATGGATATCCGGGCTGTTGGATTTGCTGACAATCTGTTTAGGCGTTTCTTCAAAAATCTGGGTTTTGCCGTTTTGCAGCATGGGCTCATCGAGCGCCTCAATATGCTGCGCTACATAACTGGCTTTCAGATACCGGTTATTGGTATTTACTTGTGCCCCCCGCCCTTTAAAATAATCCTGATTCGCCGCTACTGCCATAAAACAAATTTGCTAATTTATTTAGCACGTTTGCAAGTTTTAGTTTTTATTTTACAATTGGTAGTAGCAAATAAAAAAGCGCCGGCAAACGATATGCAGGCGCTTAGCTTTTGAGGATATAACTCGTCGTGTTTCTTAGTTTTGAGTAATTGGCTGGTGCAGCTCGTGGCAAGCATCGGCACAAGTACGGCAGGCCTGGGCACATTGCTGGCAGTGGTCATGCTCGTGCTTGGCACACTCTTCTGCACATTTGCGGCAGGCCTCTTCGCACAACAACAAATATTGTAAGGCTATATCCGAATTACGCTGCAATAACCTTGCCGCCACCAAACAAATGTCTGCACAATCGCGGTCGAGCTTGATACAGGGTACCATCATCTGCACATCGTCCTCACCCAAACAAGCCGTTGCGCAGTTTTCGCAAGCCAGCACACAATCTAAAAGTTTCTGAATAATATCCTGATATTGATTATTTCCCATCACTTATCCTCCTTGGTTTTTATTAAGAAGTTTTTTGGAGAAACAATGTTTGACCTATTTTAAATTAACAAAAAAGGGATAAAGCCTCGCGACCCCATCCCTATCTTAAAACTACCATCACTTATAAATTACTGGTCGTCATCATCATTACCAGGTACGCTGGTTACTACGTAGATGACTTTGCCGTCGGCATTACGTTGCTGCTGTAAGTAAATACCATCCGGAGTAACATAATATTTTTGTCCGTCGATTTTTACTTTGCGGCTATCTTCAGGTAATTCATCAATTACGTCGCCTACCTGCGGATAGTCGTTATAATTGTTATTGTTGTAGCTACCGTTGTTGTTTCCGTTATTGTACTGGCCATTGTTATTATACTGGCCGTTTTCGGTATTCAGTTCGCCATCTTTACCGGCCACACGGTAAGCTAAACGACCGTTAGGCTTGGTGATAGGCAGGTAGTATACTCCGTTCGACTCGTAGTATTGCTGACCGTCGATAGTAATTGGTTCGGCATCATCAGGCAACTGGTTAATTTCGGCACCTACCGGTGGTTCTACTACGGTGTACTGATTATTATATTGCTGATAGTAAAAACCATTGCTGTAAAAGTACTGGTTGTTACCCCAGTAGAATGGATAATAACCATAAGGCAATACGCCAATGCTTACACCAATACGTGGGTAATAATAGCTGTTGTAATAGCCACGGTAATTGTAGTATAAACCACCGTACGGACGGCCGTAAAAGCCTCTTACACCACCCCGATAATATGGGCGACCGTAAAAGTAACTATGTGCACCCCAACCGCCATATCCCGGACGAACGATACCGCCGCGATATCCATAATTTGCGCGGGGCATTACCCCAACACGACCGCCGAAATTAGGCCTTACGCCATAATTGCTGCGCGGCGCAAAACCGCCACGATTAAAGCCACCCCCTATTCGGGCTCCGCCACCAAAACCGCCACCACGGAAACCACCGCCGCCGTGAAAGCCAAAGCCGCCTCCACCATGAAAGCCACCGCCGCCCCTGCCGCCACGTTGTGCATCAGCATTAAAGGCCAACGACATGGTTGTCAGAATGCTCAGTCCTAAGCCAACCAGATATTTGTTAAAGTTTTTCATTTTTATTCTAACCGGAAGTCGCAATCTCCGTATCTCCTTTTCTGTATGGTTCGACTAATTAAGTTAAACAGAGTTTAACGTTAATTATTATTTTTTTCAGGATGTAATTACCTGTCGGTAAGCACTATAATTCTTTAGCAAAACCGCATACTATATTTTAAGGTTATCCATTAAAACATAATAACCATGAACACCGAAAACACCAATAATTTAGATAGCTGCGAAGACTACATGGACACCGATAACGACAAAAGACAAGACGCCGGCAATGCAGACGCGGCCAAGTTTAACACCGACGCGCAGGAAGAAGCCGTAAACGACCGGGAAGACAATCAATATACTAACGACCAGCACCTGCAAGGTAACACCGGCAGCACCGAAGCGCCGCTTACTACCCAGGGAGATAGCGCCGAGAAAGAAGAAAATATGGGGGGCAGCACCAACCTGTCGTTGGACCAGTTGAAAAAAGAAGGCGACCCGGAAGGGATGGATGGTAAATAAAATACATTGAAACCAGTTAAGAAACTTATAAGCAAGCCAACTCAGTCCAACTCATCTGATAAATTACCTGCATGCTTTTAAATGAAGAAACCGTCTCATAATTGCTTTATGAGACGGTTTCTTTTTGCATAAAGGCCTTAAGTAATTACTTTTTCAGCCCTATTTCGCGCAGGCGCTCATCCAGGTATTCGCCGGCGGTCATGTCGGTATATTTTTTAGGATGCTGCTCGTCGATACAGCTTTCCAGGCAGGTTAAATCCATATCCGATTTCGGGTGCAAAAAGAATGGCACCGAAAAACGCGAGTTTTTCATTTCCTCGCGCGGCGGATTCACCACACGGTGTGTGGTTGATTTTAATTTATTATTGGTTAAACGCTGCAACATGTCGCCTACGTTCACTACTACGTCTTCGCCATGTGCTTTTACCGGGAACCACTCATTGTCGCGGGTCAGCAACTCCAGGCCATCCGCACTGGCGCCAATCAATAAAGTAATCAGGTTAATATCCTCATGTGCACCGGCACGTACGGCATCAGGCGCCAAAGCATCCGGGTCTTCGATCGGGAAATAGTGCAGGGTACGCAGTATGGAGTTACCATTGTGCACTTTGCTGTCAAAGTAATTTTCGGGCAAACCTAAGTAAGTGGCAATGGCCTCCAGCAACAAAGTTCCGGCAGCTTCCAGCTTTTGGTAAACCTCTCGGGTAACGGTGTTAAACTCCGGCAACTCCTCTACATAAACATTATCCGGGTACTGTTCTTTGATAGGGTCGCCATCGGTAACTGTCTGGCCAATTTGCCAAAACTCTTTTAAATCAGGCACTTTAAAACCTTTGGCGGTTTCTTTTCCCTTGCTGGTATAACCACGTTGGCCGGCCAGTTCGGGTTTTTCATATTTTAATTTTACATCCTCGGGCAAAGCAAAAAGGCTTTTTACCTGCTGATACAAACTATCAATTAATTCTTTGCTTAAACCATGGTTAGTGATGGTTACAAAGCCGGTTTCGTTAAACGCTGCACCTATGGCATCAGAAAATCTTTTACGGCTTTCTGCATCTCCATTTTTGTAAGTGTCTAGGTCTAAGCGCGGGATATTCACTGTACTCATAAATCCTTCTCTTAAAATAATGTGGTCAAAATTATTTAATAAATATTATATCAAAGCAGCATCGTATAAAATTCTTTAGCCGGCCTGTTACCCATCACCATCAAAATATTTACACAATATAATTTACTAATCGTTAAACACTTTTTAGTGTAGCAAGTCTGATAATTATATACAAACACAAAAAACAGTATGAAATTGCTTTTTCGTTATATAACACTGAGTTGCACAGCATTGTTGCTGTTTTTTGCAACTCCTCAAAAGGCAAATGCGCAGGGCGATTATATTACCTTTCAGGATTTTTATGATGGCCTGCAGCCTTACGGTACCTGGGTAGATGACCCGCAATACGGTAACGTATGGATACCCGACGTGGACGAAGATTTTAGACCCTATGCTACCAATGGCCATTGGGTGATGACCGAGTATGGCAACACCTGGGTATCTGATTATGAATGGGGCTGGGCGCCGTTCCACTACGGCCGGTGGCGCTTTGATGATTATTACGGCTGGGAATGGATACCCGATTACGAGTGGGGACCAGCCTGGGTTAACTGGCGCACGGCAGATAACTACTACGGATGGGCACCTTTGGGCCCGGGCCTGAACATTGATGCTTCATTTGGCTATAATATGCCTGTTGATTACTGGACTTTTGTTCCGCAGTCCTATATTACCAGTCCGTCAATCTACAATTATTATTTGCCCCGTACTACGGTCATCAACATCTATGGCCGCAGTAACGTGATTAATAATTTTTACACCAATAATAACCGCCGGTACATTGCCGGGCCACGGGTTTACGATATTGAACGGATTACCCGCAACCGTATACAGGTGTATAATATCAATAATATTAACAGCCCGCGCAGACCGTATTTTAACAACAACACACTCAACATTTACCGCCCAATGGTAAGGCGTAGTGATGACGTGCATCCAAGCCGGGTGATAGATGCCCGTGCTTACCGCAATGCCAACCCTAATTTTAACATAGGCGATCGTAACCGTGCTATTACCAACCGCTTTAATGCAGCGCGCCTGGCTGATGCAGCACGTAACGACAACAACCGCAATTTTGTACGGGTGTACGACCGTAATGTTGGTTTTAACAATGGCAGAAACCGAAACAACGACGGACAGCCATGGCAGCGAGGCAATCAGCCCAACACCAATTGGCAGCCACAAAATGGGCAACCGCAGTCAACTGACCCTTACAGCCAACGTGGTCAGCGTAGCCGGTACGGACAGATTGATGGCCAACAACAAAACGGTCAACCGCAGCAAAACGACCCTAACCGCCAGCCTTATGACCAACGCGGTCAGCGCGGCAGGTACGGTCAGTTTAATGGCGGCGACCAAAACCAGCAGGCTAATCCCGACAGGCAACAGCAATTTGACCAACGCCGGCAACAAATGGAGCAACAACGCCAGCGCGACGTGCAACGCCAGCAGCAGGTAATACCTAACCAGCAAAACCAGCAGCTTGACCAGCAACGTCAGCAAGGGCAACAGCAACGCTGGGACCAACAGCGCCAACAACGCCAGCAAATGGACGACCAACAGCGCCAGCAGATGCAACAACAACGTCAACAACAGTTTGACCAGCAACGCCAGCAACAAAGGCAACAGGTAGACGACCAGCAACGTCAACAGCGGCAGCAACAGTTAGACCAGCAACGGCAGCAAATGGATGACCAACGCAGGCAACAGCAGGAACAACAGCGCCAGCAGCAACGCCAACAATTTGACCAACAAAGGCAACAGCAGGCAGACCAACAACGTCAGCAAATGCAGCAACAACGCCAGCAGCAGATGGACCAGCAGCGGCAACAAGCCGAACAACAAAGACAACAACAGGCCGATCAGCAGCGTCAGCAAGCCGATCAGCAACGTCAACAGATGCAACAACAGCGTCAGCAACAAATGGAGCAGCAAAGGCAGCAAGCCGACCAGCAACGCCAGCAGGCACAGCAGCAGCGGCAACAACAAATGGAACAATGGCGTCAACGCCCGCAGCGTGAGGAACGCCGTCCGTAATACTTTTTTAACAGCAACAGCCGCTAACCGCGGCTGTTGCTGTTACTTTTGACAATACTTATATGCTGAAAAATTACTTACCACGCACTTGCCTTGTCACCCTTATACTTTTAGCCATTACCTTAAATGTTAGGAGCCAAAATAATAACCTGCAAATCAACTTTACGGCTACTACCTGGGCCGACGCTTTAAAGCAGGCCGCGGCACAAAACAAACTTATTTTTGTGGATGCTTATGCTACCTGGTGCGGCCCATGTACTATGCTCAAAGCTACTACCTTTAAAAATGCTAAAGCGGCCGCCTTTTATAATCAAAACTTTATCAATGCTGCTTTAAACATGGAGAGCGGCAAAAACCCGTATTTAGCGCAAGAATGGGGAATGCGGGCCTATCCTACCCTGATTGTTTTTAACCCGAAAGGACAAATTATTTTAAACACCGTTGGATACATCACCGCTGCTGATTTGATACGGTTTGGCGAAGAGGCCCTACGCAGATACGAGGCCCGATAAAAAAGAAAGTCGGATTGCTCTCGCAGCTATCCGACTCTACATCTACCTATGAAAAACAGCCCTTAAGAGTAGGGCAAGTTCTTATACGCAAAACAAATACCATAAGTTAAAATTATTTTTTGAGCTTTAAAATCCGCTTTTCAGGCTACAGCACAATTTCTTTTGGGGAAATATTTGCTAAGCACTGAGGCATTTCGCGTTGATTATTCCACGCTCAATTATTTCTTATTGCCGCCCATCGGTACGTAAGCCTATTGAGCTGGTATCGCGCCTGGAGGCTGCCGTATCGTGTGGGTTATTGGATGGACCGCCGTATGAATTATAGGGATTATCCCGGCAGGCAGCCATAGCACTCAGTATGGCTGCCACTATGATGTATTTTAAATTTCTCTTTTTCATGATGTAATTAATTACAAGTTGCATCATTTATTGTTGCGAAATTTTTTATTCTTAAAAGAAATCTAACAAATCACCCTCGGGCAGATAAATGTCATTACAGTTAAGATAAATATTAAACCTTATTAATCTAATCGTGTTAGGAAGTATATAGTTATATTACGATACAATGGATTACAACATCTTTTTATTAGCCACAGACCCTAATGACCCATGCAGAGACGTCATCCATTCGCGTGATACTGCGCTCAAGGTGAAAGTATACTGCGTTAGCGAAGAAGATTTTACTCCGGATGGTAACGAGATACAACTGTATGGCTATGCCGACGATAAACTGTATGCCTTTGAAACTATCAATATCACGCCGGATGACGCCCTGGATGTAATCAGCGCTATACAATGGTATGCCGAATATATTGAGTGTCCGGATATGGAAATATTACCTGAAGACCCGCGGATAGACAGCAACATTGCGATGTAGGCTACCTATGCTTGCTCAAGCGTTAAAACAATATAAATTATACATTGTAAGTAAAATAATACTATTATTATTTTACCATGCCTAACATTACAGAAAAGGATATTGTAGAGTACTTAAAACAACAGGTTGCCTTTCATCAGCAGGAAGCGAAACGATTTGAAACGCTGCTGAACGGCTTTACTGGCGCTACGCATGCTGCTCCAAAAGGGAAAAGCGAGAACGTTGCTGTTCCGCAACCACCAAAGACAAGTGAAGCCAAAACTCCCGCACCTAAAGCGCCAACTGTTGTCGCCAAAGAAGAAGCCCCTACCGAAGAGCAGACCAGTGTTGCAGAACCTGCCCAACCCATAGATATGCCAGCCAAATACAGCGATGACCTGCCGGTTAATCAAAGAATAGCTTTTGCATTGAGAGAAATTGGTTCGGGCTTTAGTGAGGACATTGCTAATGCTATGGCACAGTACGAACCAAAATCGGATGCAAAGAAATTAGCCCGCCAAATCACTGCTCCGCTTGCCGAACTTAAAGAAGCAGGGCAGGTTAAAATTGAGAAAGTGGGCCGGAAAGATAAATTTTCGCTGGCTTAGGTTAATAGGAAACGGTTACCACTCCTTATTTAATCAATAATGTAAATTTTTCATTAGAAAGAAAATAAGACAAAACTGCACTTGTAAAATATTGTTGTTTAAACTGTTAATATACAACCAATGGCAGAAGAACAACAAGAACCGCTTCCTTCAGAACTTTACCGGATAAGCCGGGCTCAGATTGAGCACCACGATAATGGCGTAAACCAACGTGTAATATGGCTATCCATAGGGCAGTCGTTTTTCTTTAACGTTTATGCCATGCTGGTAACGGCCAAGGCCCCCACCCCCGAACTTTTTAAGAAACAAGAAATGCTGGCCGTCATCTTTCCTATAGCGGCTTTAATTGTTTCTATATTCACGTTTATTGACGTTTTGGCGGGTATTTTTTACATGCGTAAACTACGAATGAACTATAAAGGCCATACTGATGGTAGTTCGAGCGAGCATCATTACCCCATGCTTAACGGTAACAAGTGGGACCGCACCTTTCAGCGTATCTCGCCGGTGATGATTCCGTTGGTTTTTATCATAACCTGGATTTACCTGCTGCTATTTGACCATAAATTATTGTAAAATAAAATGGGCCGTTAGTCATCACCAACGGCCCATTTTATTTTATTGAATAATGAGTTATACGCCGCTGAAAACAGAGAAACCGCCGTCAACATAAACCACGGTTCCGCTTACAAAGGCAGAGGCATCGCTTAAAAGCCAAATCAAGGCACCTATTAGTTCTTCGGGTTTACCAAACCTTTTAAAAGGGGTGTTGGCCATTACCAGGTTACCGCGCTCGGTGTAGCTGCCGTCAGGCTGGGTAAGCAGGGTACGGTTTTGCTCGGTCAGGAAAAAGCCCGGTGCAATGGCATTCATGCGTATACGGTCGCCGTATCTATTGGCTGCCTCTAACGCGAACCATTTGGTATAATTATCAATAGCCGCTTTAGCCATACTGTAACCCAATACCTTTGTAACGGCCTGCTGAGCTGCCATAGACGAAATGTTGATGATGCTCCCCTTGCCGCCATCAGCCATTACCTTACCAAATACTTGGGTGGGTAGTAACGTGCCCCAAAGGTTAAGCTCCATTACCTGACGCATGCCGTCCATGTTCATGGTAAACAAATCCTGGTCGGGCTGTATAACACCACCAGGCATATTGCCGCCGGCACCGTTTACCAGTCCGTCAATACGGCCGTAAGCTTGCATCACCTTATCACGGGCTGCTTTTAGATGTTCCTCGTTCAGCACATCGGCCACTAAGGCAATAGCTCTACCTCCTGTGGCATTGATAGCCTCGGCACGCTCGTTGGCTACCTTTTCGTTACGGCCTAAAATACCCGCTATACCGCCGGCATCAACTATGCCTTTTACAAAAGCGTCTCCTAAAACACCGGTACCACCGGTTACAATAATAACCTTGTCTTTTAGCGAAAAGCTTTCCATGTTTATCGTGTTGATCTGCTCGCAAAAAAACTAAATTTAGGGCAATAAGATGAATTTTAATCGATTAAAATTGCATGCATGAGGCATCATTGTGCTAAAACGTTTTCGTTAAACCGCTAACCATAAAGTATCCAAAAACCAGTTACGGCTATCAGAAAAATTTTGTGTCGGCTTAAAACCTGCCTGTACCCCCATTTGGTTTGCCTCGGCAACGGTATATTTTTGTGATATCTCCATAAAGATGTATTCGTCTTTACGAAACGTAATGGTCTCATCACAAAGTTCTACCTGCTGGTCGGCAAGGCTAATTAGATAACTTTTGCACGAACCGGTTTCGGGGTCGTAAGTGGGATAGTGTTCAAACTGTCTCAGGTTAAAATTAGCTTTCAACTGCCGGTTAATACGCTCCAGCAGGTTAAGGTTAAAACGGCGGGTATAACCGGCGGCATCATTATAAGCCGCCAATACCGTATGCGGATTTTTCTTTAAGTCAACACCCATTATCACCCGGTCGCCTACAGACAAGTGACGGCGCAGCTCTAAGCAAAACTCCCCGGCTTCGGCAACCGGCATGTTACCAATGTTAGAACCTAAAAACAATACGACTTTACGGCGGGGCGATATACGCGCGGCCTCGCCCATCATGTTAAAATACTCACCGGTAAGGCCTTTAAGTTTGATGCCCGGTAAGGTAACCGGAAGCGTTTCCTCCAAAAAGTTAATTACATGGCCTGATATATCGATAGGCAGGTAAGTAAAATCAGCTTGCTGGTTTAATAACTGGCGAAGTAAATGAGTTGACTTCATGGCATCGCCTGCGCCTAATTCAATTAAATCAAACGGGCTACCATCGGCAATCAGAGCGTTGGCCAAGGCCTTGGTTTGCTGCGTAAATATTTCCAGCTCGCAATCGGTAGGATAATATTCAGGGCAATTCATAATTTGCTGAAAGAGCTCATCGCCCGCGGCATCATAAAAATATTTTGCCTGCAAATATTTGGGTGTAGCCTTCAGTCCGGCAAGCACATCTTCACAAAACTGATGGTCGGAATCTTTCCCGGTTAAAGGGGTAGTAACAGTGTTTTCTATAGGTAGCATAATGTTAGGTATCAGTTATCGGGCCAACCGGATGCCGGTGAAATGCCAGCGCAGGTTGGGATGAAAAAAATTACGGTAGGTAATGCGGCTATGCCCCGGCGGCGTAGCTACAGAGGCTCCGCGCAGCACTTTCTGGCTCACCATAAACTTACCATTGTACTCGCCAATGGCGCCCGGAGCCTTGTTAAAACCCGGGTAAGGCAAATAAGCGCTTTCGGTCCACTCCCAGCTTTTACCCCAGTTAAACTGGGTAGCGGCTACCTCCCACTCAAACTCGGTGGGTAGGCGCATGCCTTTCCAGGATGCATAAGCGTAGGCTTCGTAATAGCTTACATTGGTAACCGTATCATCAGGATTGAGCTTCTCCAGCCCGCAAAGGGTGTAAACATGCCATTCGCCATCAATCTGGTGCCAGTACATGGGTGCGGTTACCTGGTTGGTTTTAACCCAATCCCAGGCTTCAGCATGCCAATGTCTGAAATCCTGGTAGCCACCGCTGTTGATGAACTCCAGGTATTCGCCGTTGGTCACCAAGGCTGTACTGATTTCAAAAGCATTCAGATAAACCTTATGGCGGTTCAATTCATTATCAAAACAAAAACCTTCGCCCTGGTGGCCTACCTCGTAAACCCCTTCTGCTATGCTTACAAATCCTGGCTGTTGCTCAAACTTGGGCGAAACATACTCTTTGTTATAAGCAGGCATTAAAGGATTATTGCCTAAAATGTATTTGATATCGTAATACAGCAATTCCTGGTGCTGCTCTTCATGGTTTAAGCCTAAAATAAACAGCTCCTTAACCTCAGGCGACGGCTCGTGGCATAAAAAGCTGTACATCGCCTCGTCTACATACTCACGGTAACGATAAACCTCAAGCACGGTAGGCCGGCTCAGGTTGCCACGGTCGGTGCGTACTACGCGGGCTCCTACCGTTTCGTAGTAACTGTTAAATACAAAGTTAAAGTCAGAATTATATTCCTGATAGCCCATAAAATAAGGCTTTAGAATAAAGGTTTCAAAAAACCAGGTAGTATGCCCGATGTGCCACTTAGGCGGACTTACATCAACCACTGGCTGCACTACGTAATCTTCGGTTTGTAAATGGCTGCAAATATCTTCGGTACGGCGGCGCACCTCCTTGTATCGCTCAGCAAGGGTTATGCTATTGTTCACTATCTAAAAAGCGTTTTAAGTCCGAAATTGTTTTGATGCCCAATTTATCTGTTTGTTGTTTCCGCATCATTAAGGCATAAGCATTATTAAAACCAATGGGCTTTAACCACTGTATGTTGTAGCGCTTTATAAATTGCTCCTGTACGTACTGGTAAGTTTTGTCTTTATCGGCTTCAACCTGCTTTAATACAGCCGGTTGCGGCTGCAATAAAACCAACAAACCGGTACCGGTATACTCGGGATAAAAATCAATTTGGTTATTGGTTAAGGCATCAAAGCAAATTTTGGTACCGCCCAAACCGGTTTTGGTAGCTGCATGGTAAGGCGAATAACCTTCTATTAACATACTGTACATATTAGCCAGTATGTATTGCTCGCCAAATACTTTAGAGCCGATATGCACTGTACCGTTTTTACCGGCAGTGGCTGGCTTGTATAAATGTTGCGCTACCAAAAAATCTTTAGCCACACGTTCAGGTGTTTGGTGCAGGTAATCAGTCCGGTAGTTCAGCTCAGTCATCACCGAATCATTGATACGACCGCTCAGCAGGTTCAGCGTTTTTTCCAGCTCGGGAAATTTTTGCAAAGCATCCTGCCGTACGATGGGCGCTGCATAATAAGGCGGGAATATTTTTTTGTCGTCCTCGAGCACCACCAGGTTATAGGCCTTCAATCGACCATCGGTTGAGTAACCGCTGATGACATCTATCTCTTTTTCAAAAGCCGCCTTGTACATCACGGCATCGTTAATAACGATGGTGTGTATTTTTAATCCGTATTTTTTTTGCAGCCCCAGGTTACCGTCTTCGCGCCCCATAAACTCGGGTGTAAAACCGGCCGTAAGTTTACCTTTTGAGGCCGCAGGCACCAGGTATAAAGCGGCAAGCACTACAGCAACCGCCAACAAAGCATACAATGCAACTTTTAATTTTTTGAAGCTAATTTTTTGAAGCAGCGCCAGAGCCAAATCAAACAAAATGGCCAGCAAGGCAGCCGGAATAGCCCCGGCCAGTATCATATTACTGTTATTGAGTGATATACCCCCGAAGATAAACTCGCCCAAACCACCGGCGGCTATGTAAGAAGCCAGCGTAGCTACCCCAACATTAATTACTGTAGCCGTGCGTATACCTGCCAGTATTACCGGCATAGCCAAAGGCAACTCCACTTTAAAAAGTATTTGCGAAGCACTCATCCCCATGGCCTGCGCAGCTTCTTTAACTGATGCATTTACCCCCGTAATACCCGTAAAAGTATTGCGGATGATGGGCAGCAAGGCATACAAAAATAAAGCAACGATGGCAGGCTTAGGGCCTATACCCAACAGAGGTATCATAAAGCCTAGCAGGGCTATGCTCGGTATGGTTTGCAACACACCAGCCACGCCAAGTACGGCTCCCGAAAACTGCTTTTTGCGGGCAATAAAAATCCCTAATGGCAAACCGATGATAACGGCAATCAGTAGCGAGATAAACGTGAGCCCAATGTGCTCGAGCGTTTGGGTAAGCAGTTTGCCCGATTGCTGCTGCATGAACTCCCATAAGGTTTGCTGTCCGTTCATGCCTTTACCTCTTTTTGATAATTTGCATAAGCCGACATTAAACCGGTAAAATCAACGGCTTTTAGTTTGCCGCCAGCCAACTTTACATTCACGGGACGCCTGGCATCTTTCAAAACTTCCATGGCTTGCCAAACACTGCTGGCTCCAGTTAAAGAAATATTTTGCTGCCTATCTAACATATCGTCAGGCAAGGCAGCGGCAATAGCGTTTAGGTTTATCGACCTTAACTCTAACTGCAAACGCTGCGATTGCAAAAAATCACTCACAAATGAGTTAGCGGGCTTGAACAATAACTCGCCAGGTGTACCTTGCTGTACAATGCGTCCCTGGTCCATAATGGCAATCTGGTCGCCCAGTTCAAAAGCCTCCTGCACGTCGTGCGTTACCATTACTATGGTTTTGCGCTGCAGTTCGTCCAGCGTTTTAAAGTCGGCTTGTATTTTGGCGCGGGTAATGTTATCCAACGCGCCGAACGGCTCATCCATCAATAAAACCGGAGCATCGGCAATCAGGGCACGTGCCAGGCCAACGCGCTGCTGCTGCCCGCCGCTTAATTCCTGCGGGTATTTTTGCAATACATCCTGCGGTAAATGCAGCTTCTCAATCAATTCCAGGGTGCGGTTTTGAATACGTTGCTTATCCCATTGCAGCAAATTAGGCACCACGGCAATATTTTCGGCAATGGTATAATGCGGAAACAAGCCGGTGTTCTGCAACACATAGCCAATGCCCCGCCGCAGCAACTCGGGCGATTGGCGGGTAATATCTTCACCGTTAATCCAAACTTGACCGCTGGTAGGCTCAATTAAACGGTTGAGCATTTTAAGAGTAGTAGTTTTACCGCAGCCACTGGTACCCAGTAAAACCAAGTTCTGGCCTTCGGCTACCTCAAAAGAAATATCATTTACTGCCTTAGCCTGGCCGTAATGCTTACTGAGGTGCTCAACCTTGATCATGCTTTAAATATAGAGGATTGGGTATAATTTACATACCGGCTTTTATATGGCCGGTTGTAAATTAGGCATCCAGTTTCATAAAAAGGTTATTAAGCGACTCGCTATAAGTAGGATGTGCAAACACGCAGAAACGAATACGGTCATAAGTTATGCCACCCTGCATAGCCATCTGCAGCACCGACATAATTTCACCGCCTTCCTCGCCCAAAATGGCGGCACCCAGTATCTGTTTAGTATCGGCATCTACCACGGCTTTCATCAAACCACGGGTTTCGCCTACCTCAACAGCACGGGCTACGTCTTCCATTTTAAGTACGGTCACTTTATAGTTCATGCCCTGTTTTTTGGCCTCTGTCTCGGTGATACCTATGCGACCCAGTTGCGGGTCGGTAAACATACAGTAAGGCAACGGGCGGTCATCCGTAGTGAGGT
>CAXYKR010000389.1:0-4335 GCA_964277815.1 uncultured Mucilaginibacter sp.
GGAATTAGCATTAGCAACCGACATTGTTAAAGATGACCGACTGGAGAAACAAGCTGATGACGAGCTTCAAGATCAGCGAGACAGATGCGCAAAAAAAGATTCACGTGAGTATATAGTGGCTGCTGATTTATTTTTTGAAATCAAAAAACTACAGCAACGGGTGCAAGATTACGATGGTAAAATATTTATTTGGGATAGTGTTTAAAATGCAACTCAATAGTACACCAATTAAAAATCAGATCTTGAATAACTTAAACAATCATGGGCAGAGAAACTTTCACTTTTACACTCAATCATCCAAAACTATCAACCACCCTGGCTGATAAGCTGGAAGCCGAACTGCATGGCGACCGGTTGCCGTTTGGTAAGTATGTTGAGGAAGCCATGTATAAATTACCCGGCTTTGATTGGCAAACCTACAACCGGACAGGCCCGGTAACCGCCAGGGAAATTATTGATGTTTTGCGCGCTGAACCCGAACGTGCCGATATTTTATGCCTAAATATACCATTCGAATGGTTATGGGACTTTTATTATTGCGATAAAGGAGGCTACGAATACATATGGTCAGTTTACGGTTACGATGTACTTTATGAGCTTTGGCAAAAGGATAAATGCTGGGTGTATGTTAATCAGTTGAACAATCATTTATGTTGGAATGGTATGGAGGACGATTATGAAAAGTGTTGTTCTTTTAGCAGTGATCTAGGTAATTTCGACGATTATGATAACCGCACCTATAAAGAAGCACTCAGTTACCTGCTGATCCTATTACGCAAGCTTTGGCAGGATAATGAAAACAGCCATTGGATGAGCTATTATACCTCTGATAGGTTAGCTTTAGCTACAGACGATGTTAAAAATGAGCACCTCGAACAGCAGGCGCACGAAGAGTTTCTGGAGTTGCAAGCCGAAAGCCCGGAAAAAGATTCTTACGAGTATATCGTTGCAGATGGTTTGTTTATTGAGCTTAAAGAGGTGCAGCAAAAACTGCAGGATTATAAAGGAAGTATATTTATTTGGGACAATCAATAAGGCGGTTAGGAGTAAGGAGCCAAGAACCAAGAGGTAAGAATAAAGACAAATAGCGTGTTCACTTATCGCGAGTATCAAGATCTTTCGCTGCCGCTCAAGATGACAGGAATGGGAAAAGCCGAGAGCCAAGAACCGAGAGCCAAGAGCCAAATCATCTGTTCAGTCAATCTATCATCCACTCATTGAGCATCTATCACCGTTGCTCCCGCTTCGGGGTAGAGTTTTTTGTACATGGTGGTGGGTTGTACGGTAACTACCACTTCGAGGGTAGGGAAAATGTGGGCTTCGAGCAGGTGACCGCCATGAACGAGGCCGTCGCTGGTGGCCAGGTTAATGTGGGCGTGTACTACGGGTTTGCCGTTGTACATGGCAATATCGCCAATAAGGGAGGTGATTTCAGCCGGCTCGGTAATCGGAGTTACTTTGAACATTTTACGGCTTTGCTCGTACCAGCCTACTTTGGCATCGGTGGCATCGCCAATGGCGGTAAAGCTGGCGCTGGTTACTTTGTATTTTTGCGCAAACTCGGTTAAGCCCGACAGTACCTCGTCGCCCTTGGCAAATATTAAAATATAGGTTTTGATGTGCTGCGTCTGGCTCAGCAGCTTTACCTTAACACCCGGCGAGTTACCCGTTTTGGCCGGATTGGTTGGCGATACATATTCTTGCGCGCGGGCGGTGTTTAAACTCAAGGCGCCTAACAACGCCGCAGCGGTAAACAGCTTTTTAATCATGGTTATATTTGTTTGGAAGGTTAACCGATAGAAATTAAAATGGTTTAACCCCCCAGCCCAAGCCCCCCAGCCCCCTGAAAGGGGAGTTTGGGATGATAGTTATTAAGTTGCTGGGTTATTGAGTTGTTAGGTTATTGAGTTATTGTGTTTTACGGCGAGGTTGGTAACAATCACCCATAGGTTTTGCAAAGAATAAAAATGCCCCACGCAGTCGTGCTGAATTTATTTCAGCATCCCATCAGGCAGGCTCACCTTCTGTGTATGGCCGCCTAAAGAGTCACTACTTAGCGCGTGGGATGGTGACGTTCGCCGGTATGACGGGGCGAAAATGTAAATTCTTCCCAACAACTATGGAGTTGTCACCAACCTAAGGCCGAAACAATGAGCGAATCTTCGATGTACAAATTACAGCTAAGGTGTGGACTAAACGCTATCTTAGCCCTCATCAACTATATCATGAAGCAAACCTTAATTTCCCTACTTTTGGCGCTTACTTCGCTTTGCGTTTCTGCGCAGTATTTTGAGGGCAAAGTCACGTATCAAAACACTTACAAAAGCAAATCTGCTGCTATTAAAGACGAGCAGTTGAACACCATGATGGGTACCCGGCAGGATTACTACATTAAAGGCGGCGATTACAAATCTGAAACTAACGGCAGTTTTTTACTTTGGCAACTTTATATTAATAAAGACAATAAGCTATACAGCAAGTTAGCCAACTCGCAAGCCGTGCTTTGGAACGACGGCGCTGCAAACCCTGACACTGTACTGAGCAGTGAATTGCACAAGGCATCGACAAAAATATTGGGCTATGTGTGTGATGAGTTGGTATTAACTTGTAAAAGTGGTGTGCAAAAATATTACTTCAATGCCGGTTTGCCGGTAGATGCCGGGCTGTACGCACGGCATCAATTTGGTAATTACTACGCCTACCTGCAAAAGGCGCATGCGGTACCCTTAAAAATGATTGTTGATAACGCCCAGTTTGTGATGGAAAGCACCGCCACCGAGGTAAAACCCATGAAGCTATCTCCAGGCTTGTTTATGCTGCCCGAAGGCACGCAAACGGCTAAAAGCCCATATTAAAGCATAAATGCCTAAATATTACGCCAACACAAAAAAGATACGGGGCTGGAAGCGTAGGGTAAAACACCTCAACCGCTGGGGCGAGCAGATTAAACAGCCTTACACCAACTACTTTGTTACCGACAGGGGCCGCTATACTTATGAGCGGTATACGGTTGCTCCCTTTTATAATGCGGTTAAGCGTAACCCTCCGTTGTGGTTTTACAAACTCATCATTGCAAAACTGGTGACGGCCTATCATGAATGGATTAAAACATTCGACCGGCTGGGCGTCCCGTTCGATTTGCAATTATGGCTCTACGACCCTGCTTACATTCGGTCGGAGATTATTTGTTATAAAATGCAACAGCCGGATGAACGCAAGCGATTCAGTTGGGAGTCGGCACTGGAAAAACCATTTCCGTTTGATAAGCTTGGCAGCGAGCATTACGATTTGCATGCCTTTGAGTGGATTTTAGCCGATGACGAACATATCTGGTTCGAAGACGACCTGGAAGATGCAGATTTTACGTCCAGCGACTTGCTGTCGGACGGATACACCACCAAGCAACAGCCGGATGGCACCATATACTATGCAAAGCGCCTGGGCGATATCTGGATAGGCCGACACAAAAATTTGATGAGCAAGGGAGCAAAAGATGTATTACAAGGCTACTTCGCGCCACCTCAGGATTTTGATTGAGGTGGTTTTAATGATGTTTTGAGCCTATGGTTGGTGTTGTCATCAACCATCTTTTTAGACTTTCATTTCATGTGCCCAGTTGCCGCGTAGTTGGTTATTAGTCTTGTGGGAGGTTAGTCACAACATCAACCTCGGGCTGCAAGGATATAAACGAAATTGCTTCATCGCACCTTTTTCAATTTAGCTTTATAAAACCCCAGTTTATCGTTTTTCAAAATTTTGAATTTTAGTATTTCTCCTGCTAAGTAATCTTGTGTTATTGTGTATAAAAAAGGATGAATGTTTCTACAGGTTAATACCAAAGTGTCAGGTTTTTTTAATTTCCAAGTCCCCTTACCGGTTTTTGTAGCCTCTGCAGTTTGATCGAACAGTTGAAACGTGCTATCAGGCATTAAAGTCAAATCCACCGTATAGCCATGCAGTTTAGAAATATATCGTCCAGGAATAGATTTGGTTATTTTACAAGCGGTTAGATAAAATACAAAGCTCAGCAACAAGATTATTTTCTTTTTCATAAGTGTAAATAATAAATAAAAGGAATATCCCTTACACTATGCAAATTAGGATTGAATATAGATGTTTGTTTTAGATAAGCCTGCGACAATGCGGTACCGTCGCAGCCTATGGGTGGTGTTGTCATCATAGGTTTCGCGAAGGAAAAAAACTCATGTAGTCATCCTATGTTTGTGAAGAGTTATTAAGGATTAGATATTTAAGAGTAGATTTAAAGTAGAAGAAAAAGGGTAAAGAGAAAAGATTAAGATCTGTCATTGGCTGTAGGAAGCCGTTCGGCATGCT
>CAXYKR010000390.1:0-21942 GCA_964277815.1 uncultured Mucilaginibacter sp.
GCCCCAGGGCATTGGTTAAATAAGTTTGATAGTATTGCGCAGCAGTTTGTACAGCCAGCAAGGTTACCATCAGCGCTACAATCATTACCAGGCCGTTGTAGTTACCGGCCAGGATATACTTATCCAACCCAATCTCCATTAATATGGGTTGCGCCAATGTAATAACCGCCAAAAAGATGGTTAAAATGGCAGCAATTATAAACGTACGGTTATAGGGCTTTACATACTGCATAATGCGCAGCAGCAACTTCCAATCAATCGCTTTTCCGGTTACCTGAGACATATTTTATCTTTACACGGCGTTGCTGCTATCCTAATTACCACTCATCAACAACGCTACTCAATTTTTTATTGCGGCGGTTTTACCCGACGGCAAAAACTACAAATACGGATATTTTACTTCGGTCAAATACAGCCCGCACGCCGGAACCGAGGTGCCTGCATTGCTGCGGTTCTTACTTTCGATGATTTGCCGGATTTGTTCCGGCTCAATTTCTTGGCGCCCTACCATCATGCATGTCCCAACGATAGCCCTCACCATATTACGCAAAAAACGGTCGGCCGAGATGTGAAACACTAAACCATCGCCCTTATCCACCCATTCTGCACGGCTGATTTTACAATTATTAGTAAACACCTGGGTGTTAGATTTACTAAAGCAACTAAAATCGGTATACTCCAATAATATGGCAGCTGCCGCATTCATAGCCTGCACATCCAGCGTTCCCTTAATCAACCACGAATAGTTTTGCCTAAACGGGTCTTTTAAAAAATGCAGATGATACTCGTACGAACGCAAAGTAGCGTCAAACCGTGCATGAGCATCAGCATGTACAGGCACAACCCGTTTCACCGCAATATCATGCGGCAACAAAGCATTCAAAGCCTCCAACCGAAGTTTTGATTTTTTCACAAAATCCTGTCCTGCCTGCAAATCAACTCCTACTCCCCCTTTAGAGGGCCGGGGGGCCTCAACTTCCACTCCCCCTTCAGGGGGCTGGGGGGCCTGAGCTGCCGGCACATCAACATGCACAAACAACTGCCGGGCATGAACCCCAGTATCAGTGCGGCCGGCACCTGTCGTTTCTAACGGCTGCCTTAATAATATTGCCAGGGCCTCATTCAGCTTTTGCTGTACCGTAATGGCATTGGGCTGCAACTGCCAGCCATGGTAACGGGTGCCATCGTAAGCCAATTCTAAAAAATAACGTTGTAGAGCCACGGCAACAAAGTTAACAAACCCCTAAACAAGCTAACGTCATTATTTAGGCAAACAATTTTATATTTGCAGCGCTATTACCATCAATTATGTTACAACGCATACAAAGTATATATCTTTTTTTTGCAGCCCTGGCCATTTTGGCGCTTTACGTGGTTACCATCGCCAATAACGTATATATCAACGGCATCCCTACGAGTATTAAAGTAACCGGCCTGTTTCAGGATATCAACGGCGCGCAAAGCCATGTACAAAGTTTTGTGGCACTTACCGTGGTGACGGCCTTGGTAGCATTAATACCTTTGGCTACTATATTTTTGTTCCGTAACCGCAAGCAGCAGGTTACCCTTTGTTACAGTGCAGTACTGGTGATTATTGGCCATAGCTTTTGGCTGGCACAAACCGTAAAAAAAGCAACCGGCGGCATTAACCTGGGCACTAACAATTTTGGCGTGGGCTTATTTTTACCACCTATTGCCATCCTGCTTATTTTTCTGGCCATCAAAGCCATCAAGCGTGACGATGCGCTGGTACGCTCGGCCGACAGACTTAGATAACATTTTAAGTTAATCATATCTCCTAAACGCCATGCAGCTATGTATGGCGTTTTTTGCGTTGTACCTGTCCGTGTTATTCCGGCTTGCATCTACACATCATTGCCATTGGTCTAATTTAGTTTTTACTGCCTGTTATAATCACTTTCTTCGCCGGAGTAAAATCATTAAAAAAAGCCAGTATGGAATGAGCTATACTTCATTTAACATTAATTGCCATGTCAGATAAAGTTATGCAGCCGGGAGCACATACGTTAATTAAATCAAAAAATCTGCAAAACATCCTCTACTGCTCAGTTATCCAAAAGCTCCAAACAAGAGTAAGGCATCTCATCGCACAAAGGAGTTACGAAATTTTGGTGGGAAGTTTCTTAGTGCTCATTTTTGGTGATACCTTTTCACGTGCCGTAACTATGGCAGTTTTTCTACCCCTGCAAAATATGTGCATTGCCTTAGTGGTATTTTTTAAAAGTCCAATATTGCGCAAGGTTATTGCCGGTTTAATAGTAAGTGTGTTGTTGATAGTTTTTGTTAACTGCTACTTTCACAGCAAGCAGTTAGCCGGCACCATATGCGTTATATATTTTACCTACTTTTCAATTATCTCATTCAAAGTATATCAAAAGATATTTAACACTGAATCGGTATCTACCGAAATGATGGCTGCGGTAATTTGTGGTTTTATTTTGCTTTGCCTTACCGGTGCTATTATTTTCATTGCTATTGAGGTCAACTCCCCACACTCGTTTGCCAATGTCTCATTGGGTGTTGAACGCTTTCAAAACCTGTTGTATTTCAGTTTTAGCACACTGCTTACCATAGGTTACGGTGATATCGTACCCCTAAGTCTGCTGGCCAAAAGGTCGGTGATGCTTATCGCGCTTACCGGTCATGTTTATACTGTGTTTTTGACTGGCATTATAATCGGAAAATATATACAGCTAAAGACTTAAGCTGCAGTTACGCCGCGACCTGATACTTACCTAACACAAGCGACCAATCAACCCCAAATCAAAACCACTTTGATAGTTTAGCAAGTCAATGATTTTCAATTCGTAACATCATTTACCTATACTGTATATCACCTCAATCTCATTTTAAAGTGAACCCTTAAAAGCTGGTTAAATTTTCGTACATTTGCACCCGATTTGGCGATGTTGCCGAATTCGTTATTTTAATTCATGAACAACCCATTTTTTGAACTGGGAATCCGTCATGATATTGTTAATGCCATCACTGAGTTAGGATTTGAAAATCCTACACCAATCCAGGAGCAGTCAATCCCGGTATTGTTAACAGGCAGCAACGATTTTGTCGGATTAGCCCAAACCGGGACCGGAAAAACTGCTGCTTTTGGCTTACCATTATTGGAACTGCTGGATTACGAAGAAAACTATCCACAGGCACTGGTTTTGTGCCCTACACGCGAACTTTGCTTACAAATCGCCAACGATTTGAAAAACTACTCTAAAAACATGAACAACGTAAACGTTGTGGCTGTTTATGGAGGTGCCAGTATTTCAGACCAATTACGCCAGATTAAACGCGGCGTACAGATTGTAGTTGCTACCCCGGGCCGTATGCTCGATATTATCAACCGCAAGGCTATCGATTTTTCGCAGGTGCAATATGTAGTGCTGGATGAAGCTGACGAAATGCTCAACATGGGCTTTCAGGAAGACATTGACAGTATCTTATCCACCACGCCCGAGGATAAAAAAACCTGGCTATTTTCGGCCACCATGCCAAGCGAGGTACGCCGCATTTCTAAAAAGTACATGACCGACCCTTACGAGTTGACCATGGGCGCCAAGAATACCGGTAACGCCAACATTGAACACGAGTACTACATTGTACGTGCCCGCGACAAGTATGCCGCTTTTAAACGTATTGTAGACTTTAACCCCGAAATTTTCGGTATTGTATTTTGCCGTACTAAAATTGAAACACAGGAAATTGCTGAGGCTTTGATTAAGGATGGCTACAACGCTGACTCGCTGCATGGCGACTTATCACAGCAGCAACGCGATAAGGTAATGAAACGTTACCGTGAGCGCAGCCTGCAATTACTGATTGCTACCGACGTTGCCGCCCGTGGTATTGACGTTAATGACGTTACCCATGTTATTAACTACTCGTTACCTGATGAGATTGAGAACTATACCCACCGTAGCGGCCGTACAGCACGTGCCGGTAAAACAGGTGTATCAATCTCTATCATCCACGGTAAAGAAATTCATAAAATCCGCCAGATTGAGAAAGTTATTGGCAAGCGTTTTATTAAAGCCGAAATACCAACCGGTTTTGATGTTTGCGAAAAACAACTGTTTGGCCTGATACACAAAGTGCACAACGTTGAGGTTGACGAGCAGCAAATTGAGCAGTACATCCCACGTATTATGGATGAGTTTGCCGATTTGAGCAAAGAAGACCTGATTAAGCGCTTTGCCTCTATTGAGTTTAACAGTTTCCTGGCGTATTATAAAGATGCACCAGACCTGAACGCTCCTGAAGATACCCGTGCAGCATCTCGCGATGGCGGCGAACGCTTCCCTCGTACAGGCAACCGGTCAGACTTTACCCGTTTGTTCATCAATTTGGGTTCGGTAGATGGATTTACCCGTGGCGATTTGTTAGGTTATTTCTGTAACCAAACCGGTATTTCAGGCCGTACGATTGGCAAAATAGACATTAAAGGTGTTTACTCGTTTTTAGAAGTTGCCAATGACGACACCGACAAAGCCTTTGCCAGCTTTAAAGAAGCTGAATATAAAGGCCGCCAGGTAAGGATAGAAATATCTGCCGATGGCGGTGATAACCGTGGCAGCTTTGGTGGTGGCTACAAAAAACGCGAAGGTGGAAGCCGTCGCGAAGGCAGCAGCAATCGCGGTAACGAAAGAAATGGCGGTGGTTTCCGCGATTTTTCTGGCAAACGCCGCGAAGACCGTACCGAACGCCGTAAAAGGTATTAATATTTAAGATACTCTTATACCATAAAACAGCAAAAGCCTTCAAGATGAAGGCTTTTGCTGTTTTATAATGAATAATAATTTTTAGTTAAAATAGTAGTTGATCCCCAAAGCGGTACCTTGATTGATACTTAAGCCAAATGACTCATTTTTATTATCTATAGTACGGCTTTTATCAGTTTGATGATTATAGAATAATGCACCATAACTTAAATTAAAGGCAAGCTTTTGTGTAGCGAAAAAGGTTAAGTTTGGACTAAGACCAGCGTTAATAACTTTAGTATCAACTTCTGATTTTCCTACTGATACCCTATAATTTGCTGATAATTGAGGAAAGAAGTATAATTTCGGAACTATAGCGAAGTAATATCTTAGATCAATTCCCCCACCTAACAGATTGGTTTCATTCTTCGAGACATTTGTACTATAGCCATTTCCGTTATAGTATAACGAATTATAAGAACTTTTTGAATAAAGATACTGAGGGCTAAATCCAATAGAAAAGTTCTTGGCAACAAATACGCCAACAGTTGGGCTCAAGAATACCTGAGAATTTACACTACTCGATGTGTTTTGGTTAGAAGTTGACCTACTGAAAGCCACGCTACCACCAAGGTAGACTGTTCCTTTTTCTGTTTGCGCTTTTTCGCAGATGGATAGAGCAACAAAAGTTAAGGTTGAAATGAGTTTGTTCATAAATTATATTTTACTCTTAAACGGAATAAAATATAATTATTGCACGTATAACTAAAGATTTAATTGTTCCTTAACGCACAAAGTTTACCGCTGTTGAGTCAGGATATAACAACTTTAAGTTATGGTCATCCAGGTGCTCAATCACAAATTTGGTGTAAGGCTGGTTGCCTTCAAAAGATGTAAACAACGAGTCTTCTTTCAAAAAGTAGTCCTCGGCTATGGGTTCGCCGCTGTCATTTAAGATAAACTGCTTGCCGGTAATTTGCAGTGTATTTTTACCATCCCTGGTATGCCAGTTCCCTTTCAAACTGCTTTTGCCGGTATCAGAACAAGCTGCCGAAATCAGTACAAGTGCACATGCTACATGCACAAATACTAAAAAATAATTTTTCATGGTATGGGATGGTGTAGAGGTTAGTGCCCGCCAAAAGCGGGCACTATGATAATTACATTGGTTTGTTTCTCAACTCAGCTTTTCTCACATATACGTGATGGCCTTTTTTATTTACATAATAATAAGCCGAGTTTTTATCTATATAGATAGTTTGGCCGCCAGGACCAACTTTTCCATCATATTTTTTGTCAACTACCGCGGCCTCACCTTTCGAAGCAATTTCGGCTGTTTTACGGCCTACGGCTTTGGCACCTTTGCCTACAGCTTTGGCCCCTTTGTCAATTCCGCGGCCTGCTTTTTCTACTACTTGTGCGTGAGTATTGCCGGCTGCGAATAATCCAGCTGCCAGCAGAGCAACTTTAAATACGTTTTTCATGGTTTAATTGAATTTTATTTGAAAAAACTAACTCAATTGTTCTGCCAAACGTCTCATTTCCAGCGCCGGTGCCTGTTTTTTATATAAAATGCGGTATACAGCCTCACAAATGGGCATGCGTACGGTGTATTGTTTATTTATCTGGTGTAGACAATTTACTGCATAGTAGCCCTCAGCCACCATATTCATCTCCAGTTGTGCAGACGTTACCGTATAGCCTTTGCCTATCATATTACCAAAAGTACGGTTGCGGCTAAACTGCGAATAAGCTGTTACCAGCAAATCGCCCAGGTAGGCCGACTCCTTAATATCACGGTCAATGGGGTGAACGGCGTCCACAAAATCCTTCATCTCGCGGATGGCATTAGAGATCAATACAGCCTGGAAATTATCTCCATACCCCACCCCATGGCAAATACCACTGGCCACGGCATAAATGTTTTTAAGCACCGCGGCATACTCGGTACCGTAAATATCATCAGACACTATGGTTTTGATGTACCGCGTATTTAACATATTGGCCAGTTGGGTAGCCAGCGCGGCATCCGCTGATGCAATGGTGAGATAAGACAACTTTTCGAGCGCTACTTCCTCAGCATGGCAAGGTCCGCTGATGACTACCAAATCTTCAAAAGGTATCTGGTAATATTTATGCAAAAACTCACCAATAATCAGGTTTTCGTCAGGCACAATACCTTTAATAGCCGATATAAGTTTTTTACCGGCTAAATCGGCGGGCGTAATTTCCTGCAAGGCATTCTTTAAAAATGCGGCCGGTACGTTCAGGAGCACAAAATCAGCTTTGGCTATTAAGGATTTTAAATCAGTAGACACGTTTTCTACCGGCACTTTAACCTCTACCGAGCTTAGGTAATTAGGATTACGCTTAAACTTTTGTATATCTTCAACCGCCTGCACATTACGCATCCACCAAAATATTTCTTTGGGTGTTACGTTATCACTAAGCATTTTAATGTTTGCGGTGGCCCAGCTGCCTCCTCCTACTACCAGTATTCTTTGTGGTTGCCCTTGCATGGTTTTTCATCGGCCCGGCAAAATTGATGTTCATTTTCCGGATGAACAAAGGTATAATTTTTTATATGTGCAGCAGGGCATTATTGGAGGATAGCCAAATGAAAACTGCGATAACGCTTAATTGAGCAAAGCCAACTAAAAATATCTTATTTTGCCTGCATGTACCTGGTTAAAACCCCCTGGCTGCTTAAAAAGCTTTACCCCAAACTGGTATGGAACCATACCCGCACGCAGCCTGTTATTTACTTAACTTTTGATGACGGGCCAATACCCATTGTAACTCCCTTCGTGCTTAAAACGCTCAAAGAATTTAATGCCAAAGCCACTTTTTTTTGCATTGGCGATAACATTCAAAAACATCCGGAGATTTTTAAACAGGTACAGGCTGAAGGCCATAGCATTGGCAACCATACTTTCAATCACCTGAAAGGATGGAAAACGGAAGACCAAATATACGCCGAAAACTTTTTAAAGGCCGATGAGCAGCATCCCACTCTATTATTCAGGCCGCCTTACGGCCGGATTAAACGCTCGCAGGTTAAGCAGCTCCAAACGTTAAAGCCTGGTTTAAAGATTATTATGTGGGATGTATTGAGCGGAGATTTCGACATGTCACTTAAACCGGAACGCTGCCTGAAAGGCGTACTGAAACACACCGGCAACGGCGCTATTATCGTCTTTCACGACAGTTTAAAGGCGTTCAACCGACTCAAATATGTGCTACCCCGGGCTTTAGAAGCATGGCAAAAGGCAGGTTACACGTTTGAAAAGCTTACGGTTTGATTAAATTTCCGTAAAATTGCCGGCTTAAAATATAACTTATGCCATGGTTTCGCCTCCAGTGAATCAAAGGCACCATAATTGAGCAAGTTACTTAAAAGTTAAAATATGTCTATTACATCAGATACCGAGTTAGCAGGAATTCAGGAAATCAGCAATTGTGTAGCACTGGTGTTAAAAGCCATGCGCGAGTACTGCAAACCCGGTATCACCACCTATCAGCTCGACGAGTACGGTGGTAACATGTTGGCAGACATGGGTGCAAAATCGGCCCCTAAATTAACTTATGGTTTTCCGGGACATACCTGTATCAGTATCAATAATGTGATTGCTCACGGCATACCCTCAGCCAATGTGATATTAAACGAAGGCGACTTGATTAATATTGACGTATCGGCCGAAAAAGATGGCTATTGGGCTGACAATGGTGGTTCTTTTATATTGGGTAACGACATTAACAACCACCAGGCTTTGGTTACCGCATCACAAGAAATATTGCAGAATGCATTGAGCCAGATACGCGGCGGAGTAAAGATAGCCGACATTGGTAAGCTGATTGAAACGCAGGCTGCCAAACGCGGATACAGAGTAATTAAGAACTTGGCCGGGCATGGCGTAGGCCGGAGCCTGCACGAAGAACCGCATGATATTTTGAACTATTACGAAAGGTCAAATACCGGACGCTTTAAGAAAAACAGTGTCGTAGCCGTCGAAACTTTTATATCCACACAATCTACCTGGGCAAATACCGGGGCCGACCAATGGACACTGACTGGCGACAAGGGCGGTTATGTAGCCCAGCATGAGCATACCATTATTGTCACTTCGGGCGAGCCAATCATCCTGACTCAAGCCAACGGCATTTTTGCTTAACGGCTAATTAACCTTTTTATTTTCGCGCAACCCAAAACGCTTCGGCCAGTTGCTGCCAGTTGGACACCGGTAGCTTTAATTGCATAGTATCAGCAATATGCTGGTAGACCTGCCTAGGCTTGTATCCCTGCTCACGTAAATATTTTACAGACGTTGCCCCAGCAGATTTAGACAGCTTCTGGCCATCAACTCCTGCAATCAGTCTGTGATGGTAAAACTGCACCTGACCAAAATCATCAGCACCCAATGCCCGCGCCAAATACAGTTGTGCCAGGGTGGATGGCCATAAATCCACGCCCCTTACTATATGGGTAATTCCAAAATGCACATCATCCACTACCGAACTTAATTGATAGGCCGGGTTGCCGTCTTTTTTGCGCACTACAAAAAACTGCATGGAGGCAGGCAAGGTTGCCGTCTGCACTTTTTGTTGCCAAACATTTATTGATAATTGGGTATTTGGTGGCGTTTGTATTCTCCAGTTCACCTGTTCCTCATCAAAATTTAAGACTTCATGGCAACAGGTACCGGGATAACTTTCGTCGGCACTCAGCGCTTTTATCTGCGACCGGGAACAGTTGCAGGCAAACAGCTGACCACTCTGCTGCAAACGGATTAGCGCCTCGTGGTACAAAGGCATGCGATGCATTTGCGACCACTCGGTAGTAAACTCCAGCACATTACGCGGGCCTTCGTGCCAGGGTATTTCTAAAAAGTTAAGTGTATCAAAAATATCCTGTACATACGCGGTGTTGGCCCGCTGCTGGTCCATGTCGTCAATCCGCAGTAAAATGCGGGCCTGCTCACGCTCAGCTAATGCAGCAGTTAACGCAAACGAAAGTACGTTACCAATGTGCAGGTAACCGCTGGGTGTTGGTGCAATGCGTACTTTGTTCATGGAATTGTGCCAGCAAAACTAATATTTGCCTGCACTTTTAAGCACTGCTGAGATTGATTTTTGACGGCAAAATCATAATTAACGCCCTTTACAGTACATTATTCAGAATAAATCTAAATAGTATTTGCTAAAATCCTGCGGTCATATTTGGGCGTTAAATTTCGTACATTCGCGGCGTTCGCCCTGTAAAGGGTTTCTGAACAGCGAATTGTTCATTTTTTACCTAAAAATCAATCAAATGGCTTTTGATTTAGATATGATTAAAAAGGTGTACGACCGCTTCAGCAGCCGTATTGAAGCTGCCCGCCAAGCGACCGGCAAACCTTTAACTTTAACTGAAAAAATCCTGTATTCTCACTTGTCTGAAGGCGAAGCAAAGCAAGCATTTCAGCGTGGTACCGATTATGTAGACTTTGCACCAGACCGCGTAGCGATGCAGGATGCAACGGCGCAAATGGCTTTATTGCAATTTATGCAAGCTGGTCGTCCGCAAGTGGCTGTACCTTCGACCGTACATTGCGACCACTTGATTCAGGCAAAAATCGGCGCTACCGAAGATTTGAATACAGCTAAAGATATCAACAGCGAAGTTTATGACTTCCTGGCTTCGGTATCTGATAAATACGGTATTGGTTTCTGGAAACCAGGTGCAGGTATCATTCACCAGGTAGTTTTAGAAAACTATGCTTTCCCGGGCGGTATGATGATTGGTACCGACTCGCATACCCCTAACGCAGGTGGTTTAGGCATGATTGCTATTGGCGTTGGTGGTGCTGATGCCTGCGACGTAATGGCCGGCTTACCTTGGGAGCTTAAATTCCCTAAACTGATTGGTGTTCATTTAACCGGTAAATTATCGGGTTGGGCATCAGCAAAAGACGTTATTTTGAAAGTAGCAGGTATTTTAACTGTAAAAGGTGGTACCGGTGCTATTGTTGAATATTTTGGTGAAGGCGCACGCTCATTATCAGCTACCGGTAAAGGTACTATCTGTAACATGGGTGCTGAGATTGGTGCAACTACTTCTATTTTTGGTTACGACGAAAAAGCAGAAGCTTACCTGCGCGGTACTCAACGCGAAGATATTGCTGACCTGGCCAATGCTATTAAAGAGCATTTAACCGGTGATGCCGAAGCTTACGCAACCCCTGAGCAATACTTTGACCAGGTGATTGAAATTAACCTGAACGAGTTAGAGCCACACGTAAACGGTCCGTTCACTCCGGATTTGGCATGGCCTATCTCTAAGTTTGCTACTGCTGTTAAAGAAAACGGCTGGCCAACTGAGTTGGAAGTTGGTTTGATTGGTTCTTGTACCAACTCATCTTACGAGGATATTACCCGTGCAGCATCTATTGCTAAACAAGCAACTGATAAAAACTTAAAAACTAAAGCTGAGTACACGGTAACTCCAGGTTCAGAACTGGTACGTTACACCGTGGAGCGCGATGGTTACTTAGATACTTTTGAGCAAATTGGTGGTGTAGTATTGGCTAACGCTTGCGGACCATGTATTGGTCAGTGGGCACGTCATACCGACGACCCAACCCGCAAAAACTCTATCATCACTTCGTTTAACCGTAACTTTGCTAAACGCCAAGATGGTAACCCTAATACCCATGCTTTCGTAGCATCTCCAGAGATTGTTACTGCTTTTGCTATTGCAGGTGATTTAACCTTTAACCCGTTAACTGATACTTTAACTAACCAAAACGGTGAGCAAGTGAAGTTAGACGAGCCACTGGGTATTGAGTTACCGGTAAAAGGCTTTGCGGTTGAAGATGCCGGTTATCAGGCTCCTGCCGAAGATGGTAGCCAGGTACAGGTAATCGTTGACCCTAAATCATCACGTTTACAATTACTGGATCCGTTTAAACCTTGGGAAGGTACAGACTTAAAAGACCTGCGCTTGTTGATTAAAGCTAAAGGTAAATGTACTACCGACCATATTTCGATGGCTGGTCCGTGGTTAAAATTCCGCGGTCACTTAGACAACATCAGCAACAACATGCTGATTGGTGCTATCAACTACTTTAACAACACTGCCGACAGTGTTAAAAACGAACTGACTGGCGAATATGGCCCGGTTCCGGCTACCCAACGCGATTACAAAGCCAACGGCATCGGTACTATCGTAGTAGGCGACGAAAACTATGGCGAAGGTTCATCACGTGAGCACGCTGCTATGGAACCCCGTCACTTAGGTGTTCGTGTTATCCTGGTAAAATCTTTTGCCCGCATCCACGAAACCAACCTTAAAAAACAAGGTATGTTAGGTATCACCTTTGCTGATACTGCAGACTATGACAAAGTTCAGGAAGATGACAGAATTGACGTTTTAGGCTTAACCGAATTTGCTCCGGGCAAACAGTTAACCGTTGTATTACACCATGCTGATGGCACTGAGGATTCTTTCCCGGTTAACCATACTTACAACGCTCAGCAAATTGAGTGGTTTAAAGCTGGTGGTGCGTTAAACATCATCCGTAAACAACAAGCTAATTAATTAGCTTTTACTCCATAAAAAATGCCGTTGCACCATTGCAACGGCATTTTTTGTTTATAGCCCTTTGATGTTTTATAACTTCTTATCCGTAGCTACATGATAGGCCGGGTCTTCTACAATATTTACATCAATCACCGCATCGGCATTTTTTAATAGCTGCCTGCAATCAGAACTCAAATGTTTTAGATGAAGCGTTTTTCCGGCCTTTTGATATCTCTCCGTTAGTTTGTTCAAGGCTTCAATAGCCGACATATCTGCCACCCGGCTATCCTTAAAATCAATGATGACTTCCTGCGGGTCTTCATTCACCTCAAACTTCTCGGTAAAGGCTGTAACCGAGCCAAAAAACAACGGCCCGTATATTTCATAGTGTTTTACACCGGCAGCATCAACATACTTGCGGGCGCGTATGCGCTTGGCGCTCTCCCAGGCAAATACCAATGCCGATATAACGACGCCTACCAGCACCGCCAGTGCCAGGTTATGCAGCCAAACGGTAATTAGTGCCACCAGTATGCCCACAAACACATCCTGCCTGGGCATTTTGTTAATAATGCGGAAACTTGCCCACTCAAAAGTACCGATGGCTACCATAATCATTACCCCGGTGAGGGCTGCCATAGGTACCCGCTCAATAACTGGTGCTCCCACAAAAATAATGAGCAGTATGGTCAACGCAGCCACAATACCCGATAGCCTGGCCCTGGCCCCTGCCGACAGGTTAACCAGCGTTTGAGCAATCATGGGGCAACCACCCATCCCCGAAAAGAAACCGTTTAATATGTTGGCCGTTCCCTGAGCTATACATTCGCGGTTGCCATTGCCTCGGGTAGCCGTCATTTCGTCAACCAGGTTTAAGGTAAGCAACCCTTCGGTCAAACCTACGCCTGCCATAATCAGCGCGTAAGGGAATACCACTTTAAGCGTTTCTAAATTAAAAGGGATGGCCGGGATATGAAAGGGCGGAAACCCGCCACTTACCGCTGCAATATCTTTAACGGTCTTGGTTGGTATATCAAAACCCAAGACTATCAGAAACACAACAATAATGGCTACCAGTGATGGCGGAACAGCCTTGGTAAACTTAGGCAGTAAAACTACGATAGCAATAGTTAACGCGACCAAGCCAGCCATGATGAACAACGGCTGACCACTCAGCCAAACCGTTTGCCCGTTGATTACGGTTTTAAACTGCTCCAACTGAGCTGTAAAAATGATAACAGCCAAACCGTTTACAAAGCCATACATTACCGGCTGCGGCACCAGCCTGATGAATTTACCCAACTTAAATATGCCGACTAAAATCTGCACTACGCCGGCCAGGGCAACGGCAGCAAAAACATACTCAATGCCATGCGTTTTCATCAGCGCTATTAGTACTACTACAGTAGCCCCGGCTCCGCCCGATACTAAACCGGGACGGCCGCCTAATACGGCTGTAACCAAACCCATGATAAAGGCAGCATACAAACCCATTAACGGCGGGAAACCGGCCAGGATAGCGAAGGATAAAGATTCGGGCATCATGGTCATGGCTACGGTTAGACCCGCCAGTACCTCGTCTTTATAATTTACTTTTTGCGAAAAATCAAAAAGGCGCAGAACAGCATTCATATAGAAAGGAAATAGAAAAGATAAAATGATATCGTTAGGCAATAGTATGCCAGGCGTATTTTAATATAAGATGTAAAATTATTAACAGTAAAGACAGGCACTACCTGCTTATAATACAGCAGGCAGTTTTACCCTTAGAAGAGAAACTTAACTCAAGGTGGTGTAACCGGACTATGGTAAATAGCTTTTTTCATGGTATTGCTGCAAAGTTAACAACTTATCATACTCAGCCAACATTTACTGTGGTATTTCGGCCAGCCCTGCTGTAATCTCTTCCAGGCTGCTTTCGTCCAATACAATCCTTTCGGACACACCGGTTGCACTGTACTCCCATTTAATCAGTCGCATTTGGCCATCGCTTATCTCTAAGCCGGTAATATCGCCATCATCAAAACAACAACAGCCGCTGTTAAAATACGAAGGCCGGTAACCCGGAAAAGTAAACTGCGCCTCGCCCTTTAATACGTGCTTACTGATTTGTTGCTGTAATTGTTCGACCTTTTGCTGATCGCCTTGCTTTTGGGCGGTTTCCAAATCAATATACAAACGCTCCAAATGTGTTAAAGACCGGAATACCGGTTGATGCGTGTGCCCGGTAATCAGCAGCAAATTATTTTGCCTGCTGCTCCACTGGTACATAATTTCGTTGTGAAGCGTTTTTAAATGGTCGTTAGTGGCTGGCGTATTGGGGTTTATAGCCAAGTAAGCTTGCAGTGGTCCCCACACATTGGCTACAAACCACTTGCTAAACCAGTTGCCATCGCTTTGTAAATCGCCCTGGTGACCGTGGGTTAAATAAATACCTAAAGGCTTACCGGCAACACGGGTTTGCAAAATTACTCCTTCATATATTTTTACCGGCTGCCCGTAAATTTGTTGTAATACTACTTTAGCCAGCGGGTCATTGTCCCAGTACAAATCGTGGTTGCCAAATACTTTGACAAACGCACCACGCTGCAAAAACTGTGCTTCTTGAGCAAAGGTAGCTTTGTTGTATTTAGTTACACCGATGATGCCGTTCTCCCATAACTCTTCACTGTCGCCTAAATTGATGTATTGATATTGCTGTTCGTTATAATAGCTTAGCGCGGCCAAGTAGTTCTTTTCAGACAGTGCAAAGTCATCTGCACTGTTGCGGGTACCCTTGTGCTGGTCTTACAGGATTACAAACTTATCGGTTGCCGCATCAAACGAAATGATAACGCCACGCTTGCCAGGATTAGTAATTAAAGAGTTATACAAATCGGTCAGCGCTGCATGTACCCGTTTGGTATCGGGCCTTGACGAGTATTTGTTGGCGACATTAATTAGAGGTTGTTTCAACCATTTTTGCAGCAAGCGGCGCATACCCTTGTAAACAGTATGGTGCAGGATAGGTTTATCTATTGAGCATAAATAATGATAATCAATAGTTTATTTCAATTATAAGCAGGCCAGCTACTGTTTTGAATAACAAAGCTTGGCACTAAACTTGTACCTGATAATCAGATTACAATGAATTAATAATATAAAAATCACAAATCATGAGCTTATTAAAATGGGCCGTGTTTGGCGCCGCGGCAGCCTACGGCATAAAACACATTACTAAAAAACGTGTAGAAGATGGCAAATCAATCATTGATGACTGGAACGAAAAAGCACCAGAGTGGATTGAAAAAGCTAAGCAATATACTGATGAGGCTATAACCAAAGCCACCAGCAAAGTACAGCCGGAACAAAACTATCAGTAATAAAAAACAAATAAACACAACAGGCCTCCAAATTAGAGGCCTGTTGTGTTATAAAGCAATACGTAGAAACGTGCTTATTTGCTCAACGGCAAGCGCACTACATTAAATGAGTAAGGTTTAATAGCTAAGGCCAGTGTTTTGCCTTTAACTGCAATCCGTTCATCTTTAGGGCCCACGTTGACTGCGTTTTCGAACGAGTTGACGGCTTTCAGGTTATCTGTGCTGATGCTGGTTAGTATCGCAGTAGCAGGCATCTGTTTGCGGCTCTGCACTTGGATGTTGCGGGTTTGCGCTTTGCCCGATGCATTCACAATTTTCACAATCAATTCGTTGTGTTTGCTATCCACCACGGCCGATGCATACAAACTATCCTGACCGGCCACAATTTTCTTTCCGGCTTTAATATCAACCACGTCAGTACCTTTATATAAAGAGTATAATTTTTGTACGTAATAGTTAGGTGTACCATACACATTCAGGTTATCTACCCAAATCATATCCGGTGTCCACTGCCAGGCATCAGCATGGGCAAACAGCGGTGCGTACGAGGCCATGTTTACCACTTGGGCATTTCGTTCTAAGCCCGTCATAAAAGCTGCTTCGGCTAAAGCGCACTGCCAGTTATTTTGATCTTTGCCGCTAGGTATACCATCGCTGTGTGCAGCATATTCACCCGCAAACACTTTGGAACCGTTGCGGTCGTAACTGTCATAACGGGTAGCATTACTCAAAAACCATTCAGGCGAACGATAGTAATGTTCATCAATAATATCGGCTTTGTTTTTACGCAGGTTGTTATTTAAAAAGTCGAATCGCGCACCATTAGGGTCAGTACCAGAGCTATTAACTAATTTAATTTCCGGATATCTCGCTTTCAGGCTATCGGTAAATATTTTAAGGCGCTCTAAATATTGCGGTCCCCAGTTTTCGTTACCTACGCCCATCATTTTTAAGTTGAAGGGAGCAGGGTGGCCCATTTCGGCACGTTTTTTACCCCACGGCGTACTAACGTCACCATTAGCAAACTGTACCAAATCCAGCGCGTCCTGCACATATGGGCCCAGCTGGTCTAAAGGCACCAATTCGGCTGTATTAAACTGGCAAGCCATGCCGCAATTTAAAATAGGCAGCGCTTCGGCGCCAATATCTTCGGCTAACTGGAAGTATTCAAAAAAGCCCAAGCCATAGGTTTGAAAGTAATCGCCGGTTAAACGGTGTTTAAATTCGGTATTCCAGCGGTTAATGTTCAATTCACGATTTTCAACCGGACCAATAGTTTTTTTCCAGGGATAACGGGTAGCGAGGTCGCGCCCCTCTACAATACATCCACCCGGAAAACGAATAAAGCCTGGTTTCATATCAGCCAGTAACTGCACCATATCCGCCCTTAAACCACCCGGACGCTGTTTCCAGGTATCGCCGGGGAACAACGAAATCATGTCCAGGTCAATTACACCATCACCTTCCATCCAAATGGCAAACTTACCCTTAGGCGCAGTGGCGTTTGCGGCAAAGCTCAGCCCTTGCTTATGCCATTCGGTACCGCTTTGGGTTGGTTGAAACACGGTGGAGCCAATGACATTACCTTTTTCGTCTAACAGTTCCAGGTGCATTTTAACACCGGGCTTTGCCTGGCGATACATCACCGAGAAATTGTAATTCAATCCTTTTTTGATGCCCATCCCACGAAAGCCCTCGTTGGTTAAGCTAAAATCCTCCCGGTTATTAGCATCTTTTACGCTGGCTCTTAAAAAGCGGGGATTAGGATTAGTAATCGGGTTTTGCTGACGGTTTAAAATCAACACGTCACCCTCATTTATTTTTTTACCTTTTACCGACCAGCCCATCAGTGGCGAGTAAAACTCGAACGAGCGATTTTTGACCAATTCGGCATAAATACCGCCATCGGCACCCATGTTAATGTCTTCAAAAAATACGCCCCACATCGTAGGTTGCACCTTGGCCGTTACTTTATCAGCATTTACAATGATGGGTAAACTTTTTTGTGCTGATGCATTGAAGGAGAATGCCGTTAACACGGCGGCGGTTAAATAAGTAAATTTTGTAACTGTCATATTTACACTTAAAATCAGAGGCAAGAAGGCAGGCTAAATCACTAAAAGATGATTAAAGTTTACTTTCAGGAATTAAGCTGTAAGCCGGTTTAAAATCGGAATCTAAAGTAATCAAAAATCGGTCAACGATAACACCCGGGTCAATTAAATATAATTTAAGCTGATGCTTACCGGGCGGCAATGCAGGGAGGTCGAGTTTGCGGACAGCATTATTGCTTAGCACATTGTTTTTCCATTCTGTACTTCGCCCCTCAGTTTTAAAATTGACTACTTGCGGCGCGCCGCCATCTACCGAAACCGCGTAACGCATACCTAAAGCTTTGTTAAGTGGATGCGTTGGCAGGGTAAAAATCTGTAGTTGTAGCTTTGCCGCCTTGGTCATCGTGTAAAAATCATAGCTAACCCAAGCTGCTGATTTTAGAGACGGCTCTGCGGTGGCATCCTGGTTCAGCGGTAAAGCCACTAAAGCATTCTGTGCATAGCCCAATGTACTGTCGGCCTGCCAACGAACTGCGCCCTGATTTTGCCGGCTCTGGTAATTACCGGCAAATATGGAGACCATGCCATCATGCTCTATCGCCCGCTTATAGTTAGTCAATGCAGGCAATTGACTGTTATCGGCCGTAACATTCACACTATAGGTTTTACCGTCGGCGTTGATGCTAACCTGGGCCGTATGCGGAGCAGGCTGCCCGGATAAAAGCTTCCAGTTAATGTTTAGATAGATGCGACTTTGCCTTTGGTTGTTCTGATTGGCCAACCGTCCCTCTTTGCCTGACAACACAACCCAAGGCTGCGATGCGGTAGCCTTCCACTGGATATCAGCAGTTTTTTGCAGGAAGATATCTATAAACTTTGCCTGCTGCGACCATGGATAAAATGCAGGCAAAGTAAAACCCTGCCGGTTGGTTTGAGCCGAATCGGGGTAATTGCCTTCGGGCGCAATATTCCATGTATTTACTGAGGGGTTCAGGTTGATTACCGGCAGTTCCGGCTCCTGATAAACCGGCAAATTACGTGATTGCATCGACATGATGTTTTTCCATTTGCCACCCGCGAGTTGGTTGTTGTAATAAGCAGTTTCGATGATGATATCCTGATATGCCTGCCTGCTTTTATCAGCATATTCTTGTGCTACTAACCGGTTTTGCTTACCGTACAGATAGGCCTTATCACGATACAAAAACTTCTGGTTCATTAACGATGCGCCTACAACGGGGTAACAAACCAGTTCATAAAAAGCATCCTTATTGGCCAGCTTGGCATTGGTATATAATGCCTTTGCCTGAGCGGCAAGGAGCTGGTATTGGTCAACCCGATGTTGCGCCTCGTCGCCGTAGGTAAAATGATTATAAGCGGTATAGTTGGTTTTGGTAGTAGGTTCGGTTTGGCTCCAGCCCATAAATTCGGGCCGGCGCTCCCAAGCTAATTGGTAGTATTGCTCTATCAGATTGGCAATTGTACCTGCATTTTTAGCGCCCCATTTGCCTGCACACCATTGCTGTAAATGTGTTTGCAGATACCTGCTGTTCTTAAACGGTTCGGCCTGGTAAGCCATATCTAGAAACAGCTGCATGTTATACTCGCAGGGTTTAATATCGCCTACGTTAAGCACCCAGATGTTTTCGGCCTGCATGGCATAAGCTTTCATCATCTCCTCGCGCATCAGTGCCGGGTTGGTGGTGCTCAGCCACAGATAATCGTGCGGGCATCCCCAGTATGAGGCATGATAGTATACACCCGACCCGCCCGAACGCTGCTGTTCTTGTGCATTGCTCAAACGCTGGATATAACCATAGTTATCGTCGGGCCAAACCAGGGTAATATCTTCCGGTACTTTCAAGCCGCTCTCATATACATCCAGCACTTCTTTATAAATGGTAAAAGCCTGCGGCACTTTTTTGATGTCGGGGTTTACATACTTTTGCAGCAAACCGCGCTGGTCGGCAAATATTTTTTCCAGCAGTGGCACCGCTTCTTTAGGCGATTTTACTCCTTCCATACCGCTATCATGCACGCCGCGCATGCCCATGCTATAAATCGCATTGTTGGCGCTGCTTTCTTTTACCCGGCTTTCCCAATAGCTGTACACTTTGGGCTGATTGGTGATGTAATTAAACGCACCCATAGTTTTTTCGTTCCACTCCCCCACATTGTTGCGTAACATGGGCTCAGCATGCGATGAGCCTACCACAATGGCGTAATCGGCAGCTGCTTTAGTATTACCAGGATAAGAGTAAAATGCTTTTGTACTGGGGTGCATGGCCGGCCAAATCAGGTTGGCTTTAAGCCGCAACAGCAATTCAAAAACCTTAGCATATGTTTTCGGACCGATATCGCCGGTTTCGGGCTCAAAGGTTTTGGCGGCCCAGGGTTGCAGGCCCCAATCCTCATCATTAATAAATATACCGCGATATTTAACGGAAGGTGGCACTGACACATACCGGTCAACATTGATAATCAATCTTTTTTGCTGCACCGGAGCAACATCGGCCCACCAATACCATGGAGATACGCCCATACGTTCTGATATGTTAAAAACACCATAAGCCGTTCCGCGGATGTCGCTACCAGCAATAACCAAAGCCTGGTTAACATTTTTAGCGGGATGACTGATGGTTTGCAGCATATAACTCTCCCATTTGCCTTGCAAAGCTTTAATATCAAGGTGCAGGCTTTTTATTAAAGCCGACTGCAGCGTGCCCATCAAAATTACGTTTCCGCTTGCCTTACTGATGCTGTTGGTCACTTTGGGCAAATAGCCGCTCACCTGCTGAATATCGCGCGCCAGTAAATTGGCCGCAATAGAATCCAGTTGATGCTCGCCTGGCGCATACACAATAATGACCTTGCTTTGCGGCGTTACTAAATCAAACGTCACTGCATGCAACTTCAATCCTGTGAAAGTCAGCGCAGCCATCAGCAGCGAACAAAATTTGAGCTTCATTTTCAGGGAGGTATCTATATTACAAAAGCCTTCTGTTAAAAAGGCTTTTGTAATAGTTAATCAATAAACAATGGTTGTAAGTGAGCTGTAATGCTTAGTAACTTACCAGTTTTACCGGCCCCAGTAAGCCTGACGGCATCGGTTTCCAGTTAGTGGCATCAAACGATTTATAATCGATGTTCACAAAATTAATTTCGTGGTATTTGCGCCATTCTATTTTGTGCTGGTCCATATACCTGATGCGGTTGGCCATCAGGTTATCAACCTCAACCTTAATAGTATTACTACCGGTTTTAAGGAAACTGCCTACACGGGCTTTGAAGGGAATACTCCATAAAATGCCTACCTCTTTACCGTTAATCCACACCCGCGCACTTTCGTCCACCTGGCCTAAGTCGAGCACGTACTCGCCCACCTTTTTTGCCGGCAAATTAAAGGTGCTGGTATAAACACCTGTACCGGAAAAATTTACGGCAGTAGTATCGCCTAAATCAGTCCACGAGGTAAGTTGAGGTAACTTTTTAGCGGCTGGCAATACCGGACCACCCTGGGTAAATTCCAGGTTCCAGGGATTATCCAGCTTTACTTCGCCGGTTGGCTTATCTAAATAACGCCATTTAGGCAAAGTTGCTTTGGCCTGTTGCCCGGCCATCAATATTAAGGCTTCGCCCGATTGCAACTGCACTCGTACCGTGCTTTGGTTTTGCCCTGCAGTTACCGGGGCTGTACCATAGCTGCCGGTTTGCGGGTCCATGATGGTGACCGAAGCAAACTTTCCGTTAAGCGGAAGTTGAGTATCTATAGCTTTAGGAGTATGGTTTACGAGATAGTAGTATTTGTTACCATTCACATCACGGCGGATAAACTGCAAACCGGTCTCTACCAGTTTTTCGCCTTTTACCGATGCCAGTGGTAGGGCCTCTTCGAGGTTACCCGATAGTAAAACTTTACCGCTGCCTACCACTGCTTGCTTTACGCCGTTACCGGCACTGCTAAACTTTAATGCCTCGAGTATTTGTTTGAGTTGAGCCCTGCGCCCTTGCACATCAGCCAAGCCGGGAACATCTTCAGGTAGTTTCTGGAAAACCACAGTTGCACCCTCACCTGCAATTTTTAATATCTGCTGCAGGGTTTCTACCGGCATCATGGTGCACTCCGGTATTACCAAAACTTTATAATTAGCATTGGCGCTTTATCAGGCACATCATCACATCTTTCATTTTTGGTTTTTTTTCCGTTTCCTGAAGCTGATTCCATTTCGCCTCACACTGAATTT
>CAXYKR010000391.1:0-9695 GCA_964277815.1 uncultured Mucilaginibacter sp.
ACAGCATGCAATGGCGGCTTGCGCAAACGGTTGTATACATGCTTTACGTATAGCCTCACAAAAATAGACTGCCCTTTTACAGCAGCCGATACATCACCAAACGGATTCAGGGTAGTAAAATCATTCAGCGTTTGTATGGTAAATGGTGTTTGCGGCACCCAGTCTGCAGCGTTGGTTACCGCAATGCCCCAGCCGCCGCGGGTCAGATAGTTATAATCGTATGCATAATACAGGTTACCGGGTTTAGGCGGCGCACTGCAATAGGTTTTAAACACTATATCGGCCGGTATCATTTTTTCGTGCTGCAACCAAGCCAGGTGCGACCTTAACAGGTAGGCAATAGCTGCACCCTGGCTATGGCCCATGATGTAAATATTTTTGATGCCCTGTTTTTGGTAAAGTTCCTGTAGCTGCGGTACAACGGTTTTGGCCAATTCGGCCATGCCCAGCAACCAGCCAATGTGTACGGCCGCTTTCGGGTGGTCGGCCAGGTGGTATTTAAATAAGGTGCTATCGTTAATATGCAACTCGCCGACAGCGGGCACCATAGCTGCATAAAAATTCTCGAGCCAGCTAATCTGGTCTTTGGTTGTCCCTCTGATGCTGATAACGGCCGATTGGTTGCCCGTCCACAACTCCCAACGGTTTAACAGCGGACCAATAGGCGACCGGTAAACCCTTTTGTATTGCGTGGGCCGTGGAGTAAGGTCGCCTTTAAGTGTGTCGGTTTGCTGCCGCGATACCCTGAGCAGCTCTAAATACTCCTGCACATCAAACCCAGGTTTCAGCTGTGCCCGGGCGTTTATCGAGTAAATAACGAGCAAGGCAATGAATAAATATCTCATATTTATAAACAGTAATTTGTCGCGCGTAAAGTGAAAAATATAAAAAGTGCTGATGTACAATAACGCTTGTATTTCATCATCCGCATGTGTACCTTGTTACAAAATACAGTTAATGAAAAAAGTTTTACTTTATTTAGTTCTGATTGCTTCTGCGTTGGTAGCCAGAGGGCAAAATACCACTACCAAGCGGGTAATGCTTAATGAGTCAAGCGTTATCAAAGATGAAAATGGTACAGTTTACCCCTACTTGGTATGGTCGCGGCTAACCAGAACGGGCGACTATTCTATCAAAGCTGTAAAACAACCTAATACTGATAGCTTATCTTATGTACTATTTAAGCTTACCGATGCGGAAAAGGAATCTATGAGGGCACGGTTGCCTAAGCCGAACGAAAGTGAGAATTTTAAGGTGGGAGATATGCTGAGACCCATCAAGGACAAAGATATCAACGGAGAAAAAATTGACACCAAAAAGTTACTGGGCAAAGTAATCGTGCTCAATTTCTGGTTTATCAACTGCCCGCCTTGCCGGCAGGAAATTCCGGATTTAAATGAATTGGCAGATTCGTACAAAAATAATCCTGACGTACTGTTTGTGGCGATAGCGTTGGATGAGGCTTATGACATCAAAGAGTTTATCAAGAAGCAGCCGTTCAACTACCATCTCATCGAAAACGGCCGTTACCATGCAGATAAATACAAGCTGCATTTGTATCCAACTAACGTAGTGGTAGATAAAGCAGGTAAAATTGTATTCTCGAGTGTCAGTTTTAATATGGGCAATACCCATTGGATGAAAAAAGCAATTAACGAAGCCTTAGCAGACCAAACAAAACAGGCAGCCTTGTAAACAAAGCTGCCTGCGCTATTTAAGTTTTGATTTTATTTATACCGAAAACGAAGTTCCGCAACCGCATGTGCTTTGTGCATTAGGGTTGTTAAAAACAAATCCTCGGGCATTCAGGCCATCCTGAAAATCAACCTGCATACCGGCCAGGTACATACCGTGTGCCTTGTGCATATATACCTTAATGCCATCAATCAGGTATTCTTTGTCACCTTCTTTTTGCTGGTCAAAGCCCAAAACGTAGTTCATGCCGGCGCAGCCACCGCCCTCAACGCCAACACGCAAGCCAAAATCATCACTTAGCTCTTGCTGGTCTTTTAACTTCTTAAGTTCTTTAACGGCCCCTTCAGTAAAAGTTACCGGTGCCAGTGCGGTATCAACAGCAGTACTCATGTTATTTAAAATTATCTACACAAATATAAGTTAAAATGCAGATTTTTGTCGCCCCGAACATATTTATGACTTCGGTTTAACACTGTAAAACCTATGGTAATCTACAATATTTTGTTGGATATTCTGAAACTGACTGTTGCAGGTGTAGGAGTAGTGTGGGTAGCTTTTTATTTAATAAAGCCTTACCTGGATAAAAATGAGCGCCTGCAGGTGCTCGAACTCAAAAAAGCTGCCGATAACCAAACGCTGCCATTGCGTTTGCAGGCTTACGAGCGTATTACCTTATTAGTAGAGCGTATTAACCCGGCTAATTTGCTGCTGCGCATCAGCAGTGCCGGTCAGTCGGCCGCCGAGGTGCATTACCTGGCCCTGCAGGAACTCAGCAACGAGTACCAGCATAACATTACACAACAGGTGTATGTAAGCAGCCGGGCCTGGGCCGTAGTAAGGCGTTTAAAAGACGATACCACCAATTTATTAAATACTACATTAAGAGGCCTGCCCGAAAATGCTACGGCGTTAGATTTTAGCCGCGCCCTGCTAACGCACCTGAGCCAGGTAGAAAATAACCCTTACGAGGTAGCTGCCGGCATGATTCATAAAGATTTGGAAGAATTATTTTAGCCGGATTCTACAGCCTGTGGGGCAGTGTTCAAATGGTGTACAGTGCACTGTATACAATGATGTACCATTGTTGCTTATTATAGTTAACTATTGGTTTATTGGTTTTATTTGTAAAATATTATTGCCCGCATTGCCAATTGGTTAGGTCAAAACGGTGAATTAAATTTGATTTGTGGCTTAAGTATTGATGTTTGCTTAACGCTGTATGAAGGTGTAAGATGCTTATCTGCCAATCATTCATTACAAATCAAAGGCTTTTATTGTATTGATTTGACTGTCAGGTATTTGCGGTTATATTAATTGTTTTTTGAAGCGATATTCTGTTTGTTTTTGGCTGCCATAGCACAAAAAAATCAGCTTCGCAAATTTTAAATTTTATTTTTTAATCCGCTTTTTTTTCGAATATTCGATGTTCCGTAAAGGTCTCAACTGAAATTGAGGTTGGGTTTGGAAATCAGTATTTTATCTTTAACATTTATGGAAAAAACGAGTACTAACGTTTGGAATAGTTGCCTTCAGATTATTAAAGATAACATTCCGGCCCAAAGTTTTAAGACGTGGTTTGACCCCATTAAAGCTTTGCGGTTGGACGGAAGCGTGCTAACCATACAGGTACCAAGTTTATTTTTTTACGAGTGGCTCGAAGAACATTACGTGGGCCTGCTTCGTAAAACCATTAAAAAGCAGCTGGGCGAGGAAGGCCGGCTTGAGTATAATATAGTGGTAGAGCAATCATCATCCAGTAAGCCCTTTACCACCAATATGCCATCTAATGGCAACGGTGCAGAGGCTAAAAATCAATCTATGCCGGTTCCGATTTCTTTAAATAAAGACATCAAAAATCCGTTTGTGATACCCGGCCTGAAGAAATTGCATGTTGACCCGCAGCTTAATCAGAACTATACTTTCGAAAATTTTGTTGAGGGCGATTGCAACCGTTTGGCCCGTTCGGCCGGTTATGCCGTAGCAGCTAAACCGGGCGGTACATCATTTAACCCGCTCATGATTTATGGCGGTGTAGGTTTGGGTAAAACGCACCTGGCGCAGGCTATAGGTAACGAAATTAAGCGTACCCTGCCTGATAAGCTGGTGTTATATGTATCGTGTGAGAAATTCACGCAGCAGTTTGTTGACGCCCTGAAGCATAATAACATCAACGACTTTGTAAACTTTTACCAGGCCATTGATGTGCTGATTATGGACGATGTGCACAACTTTGCCGGTAAAGAAAAAACACAGGATTTCTTTTTTCATATCTTTAATCACCTGCATCAGTCGGGTAAGCAGCTAATCATCACTTCGGACAAAGCGCCTAAGGATTTAGCCGGTTTGGAAGAACGCTTGTTGTCACGTTTTAAATGGGGCTTATCGGCCGATTTGCAAACGCCTGATTTGGAAACTCGGATGGCGATACTCAAAAACAAAACTTACCAGGATGGTATCGAGTTGCCTGATGATGTAATTGAGTACGTAGCGCATAACATAGATAACAACGTGCGTGAACTGGAAGGCGCCATGGTATCGTTACTGGCGCAATCAACCCTGATGCGTCGCGAGATTGATTTGAACCTGGCGAAGTCTATGCTCAAAAACTTTGTTAAAAACTCGGTGAAAGAAATTTCGATTGAGTATATACAAAGCCTGGTTTGCGAGTATTTTGAGGTGCCGGTTGATATGGTAAAATCACAAACCCGTAAGCGCGAAATTGTGCAGGCCCGTCAAATCTCGATGTACTTGGCTAAGGCACACACCAAAAGCTCACTAAAATCAATCGGTAATTTCTTCGGTGGGCGCGACCACTCTACCGTAATTTATGCCTGCCAAACGGTAGAAGATTTAATTGATACTGATAAAAAGTTTAAAAGCTACGTAGCTGATATTCAGAAAAAGCTGAAGATGGCTTAATTGTCTTGCTCATTTTTACTAACCAATAGTAAGCTTAAAGCCCTGTACAAAAACTACAGGGCTTTATTTATGCGTCGCGTTTTAGCCAGCTTATTACGGCTTTAATTTCGGCATAACTGTAGTCATCACCCAAAATTTCTTTGAGCGGGGCCAACCGGTCGGTTCCATAGCTTTCGGCTGCGTTTTGTATAGGCTGCATTTTGTGTTCAGGAACCATTTCGGCCACATCCATCTCACCGGTTTGTATAAAACTGCACAAATGGCTTTCGATGGTAGTGGGCGATAAGCTGCGCTGTGCGGCAATTTCGGCAACAGATTTTCCGGAGCGGTACAGTTCAAAGCTTTCGCGCTGAGTGTTACCAGTGCTCGTTGCACGCGGGGCCTTGTTGCGAGCGGCAGGCTTACTGCGCTTACTACCCATTTGCGACGATAAACCATGCTGCCGGCTGTAGGCGGTAATGGCGTTTAAAAATGCTTCGCCATAACGTTTAAGTTTCACCTCGCCAAACCCGGAAATGCTGCCCAGTTCGTTCATGGTTTGCGGCAGGTAGGTAGCCATTTCGAGCAGGGTAGCGTCCGACAGGATGATGTATGCCGGTACATTTTCGCTCATGGCCAGGTTAAAACGTATGGTTTTTAAATCCTGCAAAAGTCCGCCCTCGTAAACCGGTATTTGTATTTCGAATGCCATAGCGGTTTCTTCTGCTAAAATAAATTCAACCTTTTGCTGTCCTTTTAAAACAGCTTCGCTGGTATCCGTCAGTTTAAGCACCGGGTATTGGTCGTCGGTAACCTGCAAATAGCCTTGGTTAATAAGCTGGGTAAAATAACGCTGCCAGTCGGCCTTATTTACATCGGTGCCAATGCCGTAAGTTTTAAGCTGCTTATGTTCTTCGCGTATCTTTTCGCTTTTAGAGCCACGCAAAAAGTCGATGAGGTACGTGGTACCAAATCGTTGGCTTAGCCGGGTTACGGCAGATAGTGCCTTTTGAGCGAGTACGGTGCCATCAAATTTTTTAAACTCAGTAAGGCAAACATCGCACGAGCCACAATGGTCCGGGAAAGGCTCATTAAAATAATGCATCAAATACTGGCGTCTGCAGGTTTGCAACTGGCAGTATTTAACCATATCATCCAGCTTTTTCAGCATAATGCGGCTCTGCTCTTCGTTACCGTCTACCTTGGCAAAGCGCTGCAACTTAAAAGCGTCCCCGGCCGAAAAAAATAGCAGTGCCTCTGAGGGCAAGCCATCACGCCCTGCCCGGCCGGTTTCCTGGTAATAGCCTTCAATGTTTTTAGGCAAATCGTAATGTACCACGTACCGCACGTTCGATTTATTGATACCCATACCAAAAGCAATAGTGGCTACCATCAACTTGACCTCGTCGCGCAGAAACTTTTCCTGATTGCGGGCCTTGGTATCATTATCTAAACCGGCATGGTAGGCCTCGGCGGTAAATCCCTGCTCGCGTAAATCGGCCGCCAAATCTTCGGTAGAGGCTCGCGACAGACAATAAATAATGCCCGAATCGTCTTTACGGGTAGATAAAAAATCGAGCAGTTGCTGGTAGCTGTTCTTTTTAGGGGCAACCGTGTAGCTGATATTCGGCCGGTTAAACGAGGATATAAAAACCGCCGGATTTTGTAACGCCAGTTTATCCTGTATGTCCTGCCGGGTAAGCTTATCGGCCGTAGCGGTAAGTGCGATAACCGGTATAGCCGGAAACTCCGTTTTGAAATGGGAGAGCATCAAATACTCTGGGCGGAAATCGTGTCCCCAATGCGAAATGCAGTGTGCCTCGTCAATAGCAATTAAACTTACCGGCAGGGATTTTAAAAAGGTAACCAACCGGCTCTCTGAACTGAATAAGCGCTCAGGGGCCAGGTACAATAATTTTATTTTCCCGGCTTTGAGGCGGTTAATAATATCCTGTTGCTCGTCGCTGTTTTGGCTCGAGTTTAAGTATGCCGCCGGTATGCCGTTGATTTTCAGGCTGTCTACCTGGTCTTTCATCAGCGCAATCAGCGGTGATATCACAATGGTCAAACCCGGCAGCAAAACGGCAGGCAACTGGTAACACAACGATTTACCGCCGCCGGTTGGCATCAGAACCAAGGCATCACCACCGTTGAGCAGTTGCTGAATAATAGCTTCCTGCTGGTGCCGAAACTCGGTATAACCAAAGTATTTATGTAGAGCTTGTATAGGTGTCATGTACTAAAAAGGATAATAAATATACTTAAAATAACGGTACCAACCAACATTTAAGTAAGCCTATTCATGCAAATATGGATTTGTTTATTAGATTTAGTGCATACAATCATTATGAAGAAACTTTACGCCTTTGTTATTCTATATTTAAGCTTTGTGGGTGGGGTTTGGGCCCAGGCCCTGCAATCGCCTGCCGAATTTTTAGGTTATCCTTTAGGTAGCCAGTATACCTATCACTACCGCATTGCCGAGTACGTAAAGTATGTGGCGCAAACATCAAAAAATGTTAAGCTGCAATCGTACGGGGCTACTAACGAGGGGAGACCGTTGATGGTAGCATTGGTAGGTAGCGAAGAAAACCTGGCCCGGATAGAAGAGGTACGACAACATAACTTGTACTTAGCCGGATTAAGCAACGGGCCGGCTACCCTGAACAATGCGTCTGCTATTGTATGGCTGAGCTATAATGTGCACGGCAACGAGCCCAGTAGCAGCGAGGCCGCCATGCAAACCCTGTATGATTTGGTAAATCCGGCTAATACCCGTACCCGTCCCTGGCTCAAAAATACCATGGTGGTGATTGACCCCTGCCTGAACCCTGATGGCCGCGACCGGTACGTGAATTTTTATAACCAGGTACGCGGTGCGCAGCCCGACCCCAACGCATCATCGCGCGAGCATATCGAATCCTGGCCGGGCGGCAGGGTAAATCACTATTATTTTGATTTGAACCGCGACTGGGCCTGGCAAACACAAAAAGAGGTGCAGGGCAGAGCCGGTTTGTATAACCAATGGCTGCCTCAGGTACACGTTGATTTTCATGAGCAGAGCTACAATAACCCTTACTATTTTGCGCCGGCGGCTGAGCCTTTTCATAAAGATATTACGCCCTGGCAGCGCGAGTTTCAAACCACCATTGGTAAGAATAATGCCAAGTATTTTGACCAGAACGGCTGGTTGTATTTCACCAAAGAGGTTTTTGATTTGCTATACCCATCCTACGGCGATACTTACCCTATTTACAATGGCTCTATTGGCATGACCTACGAGCAGGGTGGTGGCCCGGGCGGTGGTTTATCAGTGATAACACGTAGCGGAGACACGCTGACTTTGGCCGATCGCATTGCCCACCATCATTCTAATGGATTAAGTACCGTTGAAGCCGTATCAAACAACGCGCAAAAAGTGCTGGACGAGTACAAGAAGTATTTTGATAATGGCCGTACTAACCCGCCGGGAGTTTATAAAACCTACATCATCAAAAACGAAAATTCCGATAAACTGGCTTTGCTGGCAAAACTACTCGACCGCAATTTAATTAAATATGGCTATGGCGTAAACCGCACGGTTAACGGTTTAAATTATTTTACCGGTAAAACCGAAAGTTATGCGGTTAGCCCTAATGATATGGTGATTAATGCTTACCAGCCCAAAGCCGTATTGTTGAACGTGTTACTGGAGCCTAAAACATTTATTGCAGATAGTAACACGTACGATATTACAGCATGGTCTTTACCCTACGCCTACGGTTTAAAAGCTTACGGTTTAACTGAGTCTATCAAACCTGTTACCACCTCATTAAATGCTGCATCCGATAACACAACGAATACTCAAAACGGTCGTGCTTATGCCTATGTAGCTAATTGGCAGTCGGTGCAGGATGTTAAATTTTTAGCGGCGTTGTTGCAAAGGGGGATTAAAGTGCGTTACAGTTCAGGTGCTTTTGAGGCAGGAAATAAAAAATTTAATGCCGGGTCATTGATTTTGACACGTGCCGGAAATAACATTGCCAATTTTGACCAGGTTGTTAACGAGTTGGCTGCTTCTTTGGGCCGGAAGTTAACACCATTGAGTACCGGTTTTGCTGATAAGGGCGCCGATTTGGGCTCAAGCGCAGTAGGCTTTATTGCCAAGCCACGGGTGATGCTGGTATCGGGCGAAGGGGTATCTGCCAATGACATGGGCGAGGTGTGGCATTATTTTGAGCAGCAAATTGATTATCCGGTGTCGGTAGTGCGCTACCAGGATTTGGGCCGAATTAAGCTGAGCGATTATGACGTCGCTATTTTCCCTGACGGACGTTACAGTAATTTTCCGTTAGAACGTTTGCAAACCTGGATTAGTGAGGGTGGTAAACTCATTGCCATGGGAGGTGCCGTAGGCCAGTTTGCCGACAAAAAAGGATTTGCCCTGAAAAACAAAGATGACGACAAAGATGATAAACCGTCTAAAAAAATGCCTGATTTAAAACCTTATGACGGCCGCGACCGCGATGCCATTCGCTATAACGTTCCGGGCGCTATATATAAGGTATACCTGGATAATACCCATCCGCTGGGTTATGGTTATCCTTCATATTATTACACGCTGAAGCTGGGAGACGATATTTACGATTACCTGGATAACAGCGGTGTAAACGTAGGTGTATTAAAAAAGGATAGTTATGTATCGGGCTTTGTTGGGCAAAAGGCTAAAGAAAAGTTAAGCAGCGGCTTGTTGTTTGGCGTGCAGTCGATGGGGCGTGGTTCGGTGGTGTATTTAACCGACGACCCGCTTTTCCGGAGTTTTTGGGAAAACGGTAAATTGCTGTTTGGTAATGCTGTATTTATGAGCAATTAATACAACGTAAAATATAATCAAAAAGAAAAGCGGATGTGTTGTGCATCCGCTTTTCCTTTTAATTATCATCTCATCAAAACAGACAGCTCACAATAAGCCTCTTTTCTTCAACAGTGGTTTAATATCCGGATCGTGGCCACGGAAATCGCGGAACATTTTGCCGTACTCAATCGTGTTACCCCTGGAGAGAATCATGTCGCGGAAACGTTGGCCATTCTGGCGGGTTAAGCCCCCGTTTTCTGTAAACCAG
>CAXYKR010000392.1:0-16552 GCA_964277815.1 uncultured Mucilaginibacter sp.
CTCGGCCGGGCGCACACATGAAGGTACAGGTATCGGCCTTTCGCTGGTACACGAATTAGTTAATCTGCACGGCGGACAAATTACCGTAGATAGCGTGGAGGGAGAAGGTTCTACATTCACCGCCATCATCCCTGTGGGCTATTCGCATTTACCGCAAGACCGCATGGTGGAAGGCGAGAAAAACGTAGATACTACTGCTATGAAGGGCGCCTTTTTGCAAGAAGCTATCAGTCTGCTGCAAACCGACACTAATCAGGAAGCACCTGATAGCTTGGCCTCCCAAAACTTTAACTCTAATGTATCGCTGCCGGTTGAGGTTGAAAAAGATACGGAGGTTTTGGTGGTTGACGATAACGCCGATATGCGGGCTTACCTCTCGAGGTTGCTGGAGCCTTACTTTACCGTTATCACTGCTAACAACGGACAGGATGCACTGTCCAAATTAAAACATATCTTACCGGCGTTGGTCATCAGCGATATAATGATGCCTATTATGGATGGCAAAGCCATGCTGCAACAAGTGCGCAGTAATCAACGCACCGCACGTTTGCCGGTCATCTTTTTGTCGGCTCGCGCAGGTGAGGAAGCCCGGATTGATGGCCTGGAAGCCGGTGCGGATGATTACCTGGTTAAACCATTTTCGGCAGCCGAGTTATTGACTAAAATAAGGGCACAAATTAATATTTCTAAAGCCAGGCAACATGCCGAAGTAAAGTTGCGCAGCTTGTTTAGGCAGGCGCCGGTAGCTATCGCCATCTATCGCGGGCCCGACTATGTTGTTGAACTGGCCAATGAAAAAATGCTGGAATACTGGGGTTTGCAAGAAAACGACATTTTATTTAAGCCCTTACTTGATATATTGCCACAGTTAAAAACTGCTGGGTTTGATGATGTGATGCAAAACATCTACGAAACTGGCGAACGCTATCAAGCCGGCCAGGTGCCATTGCATCTCAACCGCAACGGTCACTCGGAAACTATCTACATTAACCTTACTATGGATGCTCTGCGGGATGAATATGATGTTATCAACGGCATTGCTTCTGTTGCGGCAGAGGTTACTGAACAAGTAGCGGCTCGTAAAGAAGTGGAAAAGGCGAATGCTACCCTGCAATTAGCCATGAATGCTGCAGGCATGGGTATTTGGCGCAATGAAGTGGGGACTGATGTTTTAGAAGTATCAGAAAAGGCAAGGAATATTCATGGGCTGCCACCTGATGGCCCGTTAAGCTTCACAGCTACAAAGCAATTGATACTGCCCGAATATGTTGAACCGTTAATGGGTGCTATTAACAAAGCGGTAGAAAATAAGGGCAGCTTTGATGAAGATTATCAGATACAACCTTTAGGCTCTAAAAATATCCGCTGGATTAACTCCGTGGGGCAAGTGGAACTCGATAATGAGGGCGAAGTAAAAGCCGTGGTGGGAACCATTATAGATATTACGGAGACTAAAGAAGACGAGCTGCGGAAAAACGACTTCATCAGCATGGTAAGCCACGAATTGAAAACGCCGCTTACCTCGCTTATGGCTTATGCCCAGTTGCTGAGCCGCAATGCCGACAAAACCAATGATACCTTTGCACAAAAAAATCTCAGCAAAACGCAGCAGCAAATCCGGAAGATGACTAGTCTCATCAATGGCTTCCTGAACGTGTCGAGACTGGAGTCGGGCAAGATACATCTGCAAAAAATCACCTTTAGTTTTAATGACCTGGTGCGTGAAATGTTGGATGATGCTAAACTTTACAGTAGCCAGCACCAGTTAGAATTGCAACAACATGGCAAATTAATGCTGCATGCCGACCGCGATAAAATTGGAGTTGTGGTGACCAACCTGCTTAGCAACGCTATCAAGTATTCGGCGTCCAACACTGTAGTAACGGCTATTGTGCAGGAGGCTGACGGCGCTGCCATATTAAGCGTTAAAGACCAAGGCATGGGTATTAAGCCGCAAGACCAGGCCAAATTATTCGACCGTTATTACAGGGTTGACGACCAAAAAACCCAAAACATATCAGGCTTTGGTATAGGTCTTTACCTGAGCAAAGAAATTATAAAACGCCACGGCGGCGAAATGTGGCTAGAAAGCGAACACGGTATTGGCTCTACCTTTTATTTTAAATTACCATTGGATGCATCTACGGTGTCAGCAAAAAGTTAATATGCTACCGTAAGACTTTAGATAACCTACTTGCAATTAAAGGTAAGTAGGTTATTTTTTGCTCAATATTTGCTAATAACCGGGCGTTAGTTGACGTATAGTATTTAATATATTGCAGGCAACTAACCTGCATGATTAAATCTGTCACAATTCTCAGCCTTTTTGTGCTGCTGGCCACCAGTGCCCTGTCTCAAAATCGTGCTTATCTCAAAGGCCGCATTATCGACTCGGCAAGCAATACTGCCCTCGAACTGGCCACTGTTGCCGTGCTCGATGCCAAAGATACTTCACTCATATCGTACACTTTAACGCAAAAAACTGGTGACTTTGCCCTGCATAATTTACCATCGGGCAAAGACCTCAAACTGCTGGTTACCTTTGTAAGCCACGAAAGCTATCGTAAAAACCTCAAGTTAGACAAAGGCAGTACGCTTGATTTAGGAGCCATCAAATTATCTGGCAAAGGTCGTATGCTCGGCGAAATCAGGGTTAGAGCAGAAGTTACACCTGTGGTAGTAAGAAAAGACACCATTGAGTTTAGCGCCGAAGCCTTTAAAACGCCGCCCAATGCGGTAGTTGAGGAGTTGCTAAAACGCCTGCCCGGCATGCAGGTAGACATGGACGGCACCATTACCGTAAATGGCAAAAAAGTGGACAAGCTGTACATTGGAGGCAAAAGGTTTTTTGCCAACGACCCTAAAATAGCATCTAAAAACCTGGATGCCATATTGGTTGACAAGGTGCAGGTTTACGATGACCGCGAAGACGACCCCGACCACCTTATCCCCGAATCTAAAGTAGGCAAAATCATCAATCTTAAACTCAAAAGAGCCATCAAGCGCAGCACCTTTGGTAAAGTGAAGGCCGGCGGCGGCACCCGCGAACGGTTTGATGGAGGCGTACTGTACAATATGTTTAGGGATACGTTGCAAATAAGCCTGATTGGTGTAGGAAATAATCTAAATAGGACCGGCTTTTCGACGCAGGACTTAATGAGCATGGGAGGATTTGACCGAAGCGGATATGATAACCTTTATAACGGCACTGTAACTACCGGCGGCCGTTCTTACGGTGGTATTCAAACAGTGGCTTCCGGCGGTGTCAACATTAATAATGATTACGGCAAGAAATTAAAACTTAACCTATTATATCTGTACGGCTATACTTCAGACAAGTACAATTCGCTTTCGCTTAACCAACAATTTTTCAGCGATACTACTTTAAGCTCGAGCAGTAACTCTAATCAGAAAAACAACGCAGGCAAGCATACGTTAACCGGTTTGTTAGAATGGCGACCAGACAGCTTAACACAAGTTAGATATACTCCTAAATTGAGCTTTACCGATAACAACCGAGAGTCGAACAGCATTGGTGCCAGATATAACAATTTTACACCATTACTTAATACCAGTTATTTGGAAACTTTTGGAAGGACAAATAGTATGGAGCTCCAACAATCTTTAAATTATTACAGGCAGCTTAAGAAGAAGCGTTCATCCGTATTTGTGAAATACGATTTAAATCTCAACCCTAACAACGGGAAGTTTTACCGTAACAGTGTTCTGCAATCGTTTACTGCACAATTACAGTCAACCAATTTGCAACGTTTAGAAGATAGCGAGAACAAATCAAACTCTTCAACTTTAAACGCAAGCTATCGGTATCCCTTTAGTAAAAAATTAATCGGCAGTTTACAGGGAGATATCTCCTACCGAAGTTCGTTAGGAAAACTATTTGTTTATGACCAGGATTTGAGAACCGGTTTGTATTCAGTTTATATAGATACACTAAGCAGAAATCTTCAGCGTCAGCAATATACCGAAACTATCAGGCCTGAAATCTCTTATCAACATAAAGAGTTGACCTTTGCAGTAAACACCGGCTTGCAATGGTTGCAACGATATGATAGATTCAATAAAAATGTAAGCGACATTGATAAAAAAGCCTTTTACCTGTTACCATCCACCCGCTTAGACTATAAAGGATTTTCGTTAAATTACAACAAGTCAATACAACAACCTGATATTAATAGCCTGCTACCCTACCGTACTGTCTATAGTCAACTTTACAGCTCAATAGGAAACCCAGATTTGAGACCAACAAGTAATCATAATTTTAGCTTCAACTACTACAAGTATATCAACGAAAAACAATTAAATTTTGGCTTTTTCAGCGAATATAATCTCGAAAAGAACAGCATTTTTAACGAACAAACAGTCAACAGTCAAGGTGTGGTTACCTCAATACCCGTTAATAAAAACGGGATTTACCGGTATTATTTTTCGGGTTACGGAGGCCGTAGTTTCAAAAAAATGGGGAATTACCAGCTTAGACTTGGCAGTAATTTATCTTACAACTTCAACCATCAGTATTTTCAGGTAAACAATAAAAGTGGTTTTCAAAACACAGCATCAATATATTTTTCGCAGCAATTTATTATCAACTGGGACAACAAGATTGAAATCAACCCAACCTACACTTTAAGACCAGTGGTAACTAAATATAGAGACATTGAACTTCCTGAGCTAAAATACGTTAGTCAAAGTGCTAATCTTGCCGTCAACGTTCGCGGTATAAAGCACACTACTATTGAAACCAATTACAGTTACACTTACACCCCCTTGGTATCCCCCGGCTTTCAGCGCAGTATTAACTTGTTTAACATAGCGGTAGCCCGCCTGTTTCAGTACCAGGACCGAGGCGAAATCAGACTATCCTGCTATGATTTGTTTAATCAAAACGTGAGCTCATACCGATATGCCAATGCCAACAGTATCAGCGATACACAAAATCAAATTTTAAAAAGATATTTTCTTTTAAGCTACGCCTACCGCTTTAATAAGGTTATCAGTAAAAAATAAGCGACCAGATAAACTTTAATTGACTACACATGTATTCGAAAAACAAATTTTAATATAAATTTAACATTAATTAAACCTCAAACTAATAAACAAACTTATAAAGACGAAAACCTTATATCTTTTTCGTAGAAATTAAAAATATCACCATAAATTATTAGAAAGCCGAGCTAATGAGCGTTATTATTAGTAATAATATATTATTTTCGCGGCATTTTTATTTAAACTATAATTTATGGTTAAACCCCTACTTAACTTATTATTAGGGTTACTTATCAGTTCGTTCTGTTTTGCACAGGGCCGAATGGTTAACGGAAAAGTAACCGCTAAAAACGACGGCTCTCCTTTGCCGGGCGTAAGTGTCACGGTAAAAGGCATGACTACCGGAACCCAAACCGATGCCAAAGGAAACTTTGAATTGCAGGTACCTGCTTCGGCTAAATTACTTACGGTAAGCTATGTAGGTTACCGGACACAAGATGCAGTAATTACCTCAGGCACCATCGCTATTGCATTGGAAGATAGCCGCCAGTCGCTTAACGAAGTGGTGGTAACCGGCTACAATGCTCAGCGTGAGCGTGAAGTTGCCGGTTCGGTAGCTACCGTGAGGGGCGAACAGATAAACCATGTTCCGATTGCTTCATTTGATCAGGCTTTGCAGGGCCGTGCTCCGGGCGTACTGGTACAAGCCAGTTCGGGCCAGCCGGGCGCTGCTGCCAATATTGTGATACGTGGTCGCGGTACCATTCTAGGCTCAACCAACCCGTTATATATTATGGACGGCATCGAGATTACTGCTGCCGATTTTGCCACGATCAACACGCAGGACATTGCTGCCGTTACCATCCTGAAAGATGCACTGGCTACAGCACAATACGGCTCCAGAGGTGCCAACGGCGTTGTAGTGATAACTACCAAACAAGGGCACACCGGCAGGCCAATTGTGCAATATGATGCACAGTTTGGCCGCTCTACTGCTGCAGATAGCAAGGTAAAGTTGATGAACGCTGACCAAAAGCTAGATTACGAGCTGGCCAACGGTAACCCGAACGGCTGGACCGATAGCGAAATTGCCGCCCTCAGGAAGGTAAATACCTACTGGAAGGATGTTATTTTTAAAACCGGCATTACCAAAAGCCACAACCTTTCGGTGTCGGGCGGTGTCGACAAAACCAGGTATTTTGTGTCAGGAGGTGTGTTCGATCAGTCGGGCACGGTGCTTACCACCCGGTTAAAACGTTATAACGGCCGCGTAAACTTAACAAGCGGCACGCAGGATTTTGATTTCGGCCTAAACTCTACCTACGGTTACTCTAATTTTACTAACACCAGCGAAGCAAACACGGTTAATGCCTCGCCTTTAAACGCCATCCGCTGGATTAATCCGTACTTAACCCCGTACAATCCCGATGGCAGTTACACACAAAGCATCACTGGTCAGCCTAACCCGCTGCCCAATCTTATTGAAAACAGTAACCTTCGCGGTCAGTTAAAACTGGTAGGTAACGTATATGCCGTTTATCACGTACCGGTTGTTAAAGGGCTTTATGCCAAAATAAACAGCGGTGTAGATTACACCTCTAACGAAATTACCGTTTACAATTCGCCATTAAGCACCGTGGGTAGCGCCCTACCAGGTGGCCGCGGCTCATTAACACGTGGCTATGGTAAACTTACCCGTTACACCTTAACCTCTTCTGTTGGCTACAACAAAAAAATTGGTGACGACCATCAAATTTCGGCTACCTTATTTAACGAGATAGTGAGCGCCAATAGCAACAGTTTCCGGTTTACCAGTTATGGCTTGGGTGGCGCATTCGATAATGAGTCGGGCATCACCCCCGGCACATCAACCAATAACTTTATACCGATAGTAGCCGGTGGCGGCGGTGCCGACCCGATGAATTCATCAGCACTACTGGGTGCCAATGCGCTTTTGTCATACTTTGCCAACGTAAAATATAATTACAAAGAGCGTTATTTTATAGAAAGTTACCTGAGAAGAGACGGCTCATCGCGGTTTGGCTCAGACCGCCGTTATGCCAACTTTGGTTCGGTGGGTGTAAGCTGGGTAGCCTCCAGCGAAGACTTTTTTGCGCCAATCAAAAATATATTTAGTGACTTAAAATTAAAAGCCAGCTACGGTTCGGCAGGTAATCAGCCTGTAACGGCCGATTTTTTACCAAGAGAGTTATATGGGCGTGCCGTATATAACGGTGTAAGCGGATTGGTACAAAGCCAGTTGGCCAATCCCGAACTACAATGGGAACGACGCACTACTTTTAACACCGGACTGGAATTCACTGCCTGGAACGGCCGCATTGGTGGTAGTTTTGATTACTACAACTCTCTTACCTCTAACCTGCTGCTCAATCAGCAACTATCCAGAACGGGTGGCCGCAGTTCGCTTATTGCTAATAGCGGCAAGCTGCGCAACTCGGGCATAGAAACATCATTGAACGTTGATGTATTAAAGCTGAACGATTTTGACTGGAACGTTTTTGCTAACTTCACTTACAACAAAAGCAAAATCGAGGCGCTATTACCTAACCAAAATGAGATTGTTGACGGCATCTACATTAACCGTGTAGGCGAAAAACAAAACCAACTATACCTGGTGAGATACGTGGGTGTAAACCCGGCTAATGGTAATTCGATTTACCTGGATAAAAACGGCAATCCTACCGAAACTTACAGCAGCAATAACCGCGTGCTGGTAGGCTCGACCGAGGTACCCTATTTTGGAGGTTTTGGAAGTTCTGTAAGCTATAAAGGTTTTGAAGCAAGTGCATTCTTCAGTTTTGTAAAAGGGAATAAGTTGTTTAATTACGACCGCAGTAATGTTGAATATCCTTACGCAGCCGATAACCTGAGCGCCGACCTGCTGCGCGAATGGCGCACACCGGGGCAGGTTACGGACATACCCAACCCCAACGCCGACTATATTGCTGAAACCACGCGCTTTGTAGAGAACGGAGATTTTTTACGCCTGCGTAATGCCACCATCAGTTACTCGCTGCCCAAAACCTGGCTGTCGCGCGTTAAAATCAACTCGCTTCGCGTTTTTGTACAGGGCCAAAACCTGGTTACCTGGACTAAATTCAGAGGCTTTGACCCGGAATATGCAACCGGTAATGTGATTGGTGCCCAGTATCCGGCGTTGCGTACGCTCACTGCGGGTTTAAACATTGCTTTGTAAATCGTTCCCTAATCTTTTAAACAAATGAAACTTAAAAATTATATGTTGGGTGCAGGGCTTGGTTTAGCTTTGGCTACAGCATCCTGCAAAAAAGTACTCAACGTAACTCCCGAATACGCTTTAGATGGCTCACAAATATTTACCAGCTTAACCGATTACGACTATTCGCTCACAGGCGCCTACTCCTTGTTACGGCAAAACGGTTACTATGGCAACGGCGCTACGGCTACAGGGGCCTGGTCATCCCTGCCCGATATGTTGGGCGACGACCTTGTGCAAACCAACGAAGACTACAACACTTTTAGCCGCTTAAGCAATTACACATTTACCACTACCGATAATACACTGTCGACCGCGTGGACAGCCGCTTACAGTGTCATTACGCAGGCGAATATTACATTACGCGGTATCGACAAATACCAATCGGGCAACGCGCAAAAGGTAAACCGTATTAAAGGGCAGGCGCTGGCCTTACGCGCTATGGTGCATTTTGATTTGCTGCGTTACTGGGGAAGTGATTTTGACCGTAACTCAACCGGTTTAGGGATACCATACATTACCGAGGTCAATGCCTTTGCTAAACCGACTCGTTTGAGCGTTAAAGAAACTTACGACCGGATATTTGCCGACCTGACCGCTGCAGAAACGTTATTGGCTGATGTAGATGCCCCGATTAATTCGGCCACTAGCAAGGCTAATATTGATTTGACTGCCGTGCGGGCATTGTTAGCGCGGGTTTACCTATACAGCAAAAATTATACACAAGCCGAAGCTTACGCTACCCAGGTAATTACAGCAACGCCTTTAGCCTCTGCTGCGAATTTTGCCAATATCTGGAAAGACGGTTCACAGGCCGAAGTTATCTTTGCCTTAGTTTACAGTAATGTATCTGAGGGCAACCCTAATGCCAACGTACATACTGCCAGCTTAAACCGCAATAATTACAGGCCCACAGCAGGGTTCATCAACCTGTTTACAGACAAAGCCGCGGATTTAAGGTATTCGGCATACGTAGCCAGCCGCAACACCGGCGCCGGAGCCGCCATTGTAACCGACCCTATCAGCACCATTACTCGCAAAATTGTGAACAAGTATATTGGTAAAGGTACCAGCATTGATAACGTGGTTAACTGGAAAGCACTGCGCACAGGCGAAATGTACCTCATCCGGGCTGAGGCCCGTGCCATGCAGCAAGGCAAAGAAGCGATGGCTTTGGCCGATTTGAACTCGCTACGGGCAGCACGTATCAGCAACTATACGGCTGTTAGCCTTAGCGGACAAGCTTTGCTCGACGCCATATTTACCGAAAGACGTAAAGAACTATTTGCCGAAGGTCACCGCTGGTTCGATTTAAAACGTACCACCCGTACTATCAACCGTACAGATACCTTTGGCGCTGCGGCCGGCTTACAATCGGTTTTGACACCGGCTTCAAAAGTATGGGTATTTCCTATTCCGCAAGGCGAGATAGACGCTAATTCGAATATTAGTAGTCAGCAATCGCCGGGTTGGTAAATCTACCAGGCACTTTATTTTGAGGCATTTCTTCGGGAATGCCTTTTTTGTTTATTTGAATGTTTGTCTCCGATTCCTCATTCAATTTCAATCAGCCACTACAATTACATGTTCAGGCTGTATATTATTGCAGCTATTACTAAATTAGCCCAATCAAATATTCAAATACTTTAAACATATAATTATATGAGCTTAGAACAAACCTGGCGCTGGTACGGTCCTAACGACCCGGTATCACTCGCCGACGTACGTCAGGCCGGAGCCACAGGCGTGGTATCGGCTCTGCACCACATACCTAATGGCCAGGTTTGGCCTGTTGAAGAAATACAGAAACGCAAGCAAATTATTGAAGACGCCGAACTAACCTGGTCAGTGGTTGAAAGCGTACCGGTACACGAAGACATTAAAAAACGTATAGGTAACTACGAGCAGTACATTGAAAACTATAAACAAACACTGCTCAATTTAGGCAGCTGCGGAATCGACATTGTTTGCTATAATTTTATGCCCGTGCTGGACTGGACCCGCACCGATTTGGACTATCGCCTACCCGACGGCTCTACAGCGCTTAGGTTTGATGTTACCGCTTTTGCCGCCTTTGAGCTTTATCTGCTTAAACGTCCCGGCGCTACTGAGACTTACACACCTGAACAGCAGGATGCGGCCAGAAAATACCTCGATAATTTAAGTGAAGACGACCGTACGCACTTAATCAAAAACATCATCGCCGGTTTGCCTGGCTCGGAAGAAGGCTACACCCTTGAGCAGTTTTTGGAAGTGCTGGCCTCGTATAATCATATCAATGACGATGCGCTTAAAGCTAACTTATATTATTTTTTACAGCAGGTAATACCTGCTGCCGAGCAGGCAGGTATACTCATGTGCATTCACCCTGATGACCCACCTTACCCTATCCTGGGCCTGCCAAGAGTGGTAAGCACCGAGGCGGATATACAGCAGCTATATAACGCAGTAGATAGTTACCATAATGGATTAACCTATTGCACCGGCTCATTTGGTGTAAGGGCAGATAATGACTTGGCTGGCATGATTGAACGGCTGGGGCACCGCATACACTTTATACACCTTCGTGCTACTTTGCGAGATGCCTTAGGCAACTTCCACGAAGCTGATCATTTGGATGGCGATGTAGATATGTTTGCCGTGATGAAAGCCTTGATTACCGAACAAGAAAAACGCCGTGCCGCCGGCGAAAAGCACTTGCGTATGCCATTCCGCCCCGACCATGGTCATAAAATGCTGGACGACCTGCATAAGAAAACCAACCCTGGCTACTCAGCAATCGGTCGTTTACGTGGACTGGCCGAATTGCGCGGACTAGAATTAGGCATCAGACGATTCATGGATTTATAACAATTTTAACTTACTCCCCTAAAACGCAAAAAGCGCCGGTATCGAGATGATGCCGGCGCTTTTGCTTTATGTGCTAAGTAATGCTTGCTGTTGGCTTACCAAAGCAGGGTATACAGGGCTACCAGGATACCGCAGATCAGAAGTGAGCCAATGGCAAACGAGTTGGAGGTTTTGAACATCGAGGTGTCCACGTCCAGTCCGTTGGTCTTTACCCCTCTCGAGGTTTCAATGGTGCTAATGATCCACATTCCGATAATACAGATGATGAACACAAAGCCCATCCTGTCCAAAAACGGAATCTCGTACAGTCCGCTGTCTGCACTCTTTACCGCAAAGCCCGTTGGGTATAAAAACGAAAGGTCAACATACTTAGGCAGAAACTTAAAGATGACCGATAAGATAAATCCGCCCACGGTGGCAAACAAGGCTGCATTCGAGGTCGCCTTTTTCCAGAAAAAGCCCAGAATGAACATCGCAAAGATACCCGGCGACACAAAGCCGGTATACTCCTGAATGAACGTAAAACCGCCCTTTTTGTCAATGCCCAGGAACGGGGAAATTACCACGCCCAAAAACATCGCTACCACCACCGTGATCTTGCCTACCGTTACTAGTTTGTGGTCCGGGGTGTCCGGTCTCAGCTTCTTAAAAATGTCCAGCGTAAAGATGGTGGCAATACTGTTAGCCTTACCTGCAAGGGAGGCTACCACGGCCGCCGTTAAGGCGGCGAAGGATAAACCTTTAAAGCCCTCCGGCAACAGGTTTAACAGTACCGGGTAAGCGTTATCCGGATTGGCCCTTAAGCTGCCTATGGAAGCGGCATCTACATTGTTTCCCTTATAAAGTACGTAAGCTGCAATGCCCGGCAATACCACAATCAGCGGCATCATCAGCTTCAGGAAGGCGGCAAACAGGATACCGCCGCGGGCCGTTTTCAGGTTTGCGCCCAGTGCCCGCTGGGTAATGTACTGGTTACAGCCCCAGTAGTTCAAATTCACAATCCACATACCGCCCAAAAGCACGGTCAGGCCCGGCAGGTTGATAAAGCTCGGGTTGTCTTTTTTCAGAATCATGTGGAAGTGGTCATTTGCCTTCTCGCTCATGATCTTCAAACCCTCAAAAACGCCGTGCCCACCGTTTTTAGTGGCTACCAGGTCTACGGCAATGTAGGTGGTTACCAGACCGCCCAGGATAAGGAAAAATACCTGGATCACGTCGGTAAAGCCGATTACCTTCATCCCGCCCAGGGTGATGATGACGGCTACAAAAGCCAGCGCCACCAGACAGAAATACAAATTGATGCCCGAGATGCCGTTAACGGCTACCGCGCCCAGGTACAAAATCGAGGTCAGGTTTACTATCACGTACAGCAGCAGCCAGAACACGGCCATAATCATGGCCACCGTGCTGTTGTAGCGCTGGTGCAGAAACTGCGGCATGGTAAAGATCTTGTTGCGCAGGTAAACCGGGATAAAGAACACGGCCACAATAACCAGGGTGATGGCTGCCATCCATTCGTAGGCTGATACGGCAAGGCCCATGGTGAAACCGTTACCGCTCATGGCCACAAACTGCTCGGCCGAGATGTTGGAGGCAATCAGCGAGGAGCCGATGGCCCACCAGGTCAGCGACCCTTCGGCCAGAAAGTAATCTTTGGAGGTAGCATCTGCATTACGTTTTCTGCGGTACACCCACAGTCCGTATGCGGCTACGATAAAAAAGTAAACGAAAAAAACGGCGTAGTCTCCCGTGGTTAGTGCTTTCATTCTTTAATTAAATTGTACTTGGATTTAAATTGGTTTATATCAGTTGAGTGCGAGGTAAAAAATGACATGGGTTACGTTGTAAATGGTAATGCGTAACACATTTTAATTGGCTTGCTAAATCATCAGTTGGCTTAGACAGGATGCGCAAGCGGGTGCCGGTTAAAGTAGTCGTTAAACCCAAATCATGCAGCTGATGATAAGCCTGCATAATTACTGATTCGGGCACCCTGAATTTGATGCTTAGCTTTTTTATACTGGGCAAATAAACTACACTGCCCGAGCTTAGGGCGTAAGCTTTACTTAAAATAACTTTGGTGAGTTGCAGATGCAGGGGCATCTCGGCAATAAAATTAGGCACCCAGTCAATCAATAGTTCTTTATTTTTCTCCTCGGCCATAAGGTTCATCATACCAGCAAAACTTTAAATTAATTACAGAAAAGGGGTTCGCTAATATCCGCTTACTAATGCGGATAAGAGAGGGGTAAATACATCCTTATTAGGGGGGTAATTTTACCAAAATACTATTATCATAAAATAAATTGCATATTTTCAAACTAACAACACCATCTCCTCTTAACAAATTAAATTTTTCACAAAGCCACTCATCGGCTCCCCAACGACTGACTTTTAGACTTCAAAAAGGACCAGGACTTCGACAATCAAAAATTAAGTTTTCGCATTGGTGTGCTTAATCATTACCTTTGCGGCGCTTTTGGTTCCCGGGACGCCGCATTCCGGGATTAAAAGGGAATCCGGTGTAAGTCCGGAACTGTCCCGCAGCTGTAAGTTCTGTAAACCGGAGTCCATTCTTTAGTCACTGTGCGCCGACCGCGTATGGGAAGACGGGCCGAGGGGAACAAGTCAGAATACCTGCCTCAAGCTTTACTTATTCATAGCTTTCGTGGATTGAAGCTGGATGAAGATACTTTTCGTGTTTTTCATTTTTAGTGTACAATTTTCGGTTTGCTGTGGGGCTAAAACTCACATCACACATGGAATTATTGAAGCTTAAAACGCTCCGGCGTGATGGCTTTTTATGGCGTTTAAAGTTGGCGGCAACCCTCGGGTGGTTGATAGCCGGCTATGCCCTGCCTGTGTGTGCCCAACAAAAACCAAGTGATACCCTGCACATTCATCAACTGCAAGCCGTTGAGATAACCGCCCAGACAAATACGCTACCTACTGCCTCGCCTACCCCTGCCCAGATATTGAAAGGACCAGCCCTGCAGCAACTCAATAGCCTATCGGTAGCCGATGCGATGCGTTACTTTTCAGGCGCGCAGTTGAAAGACTACGGCGGTGTTGGCGGCCTCAAAACCGTGGACGTGCGCAGCCTGGGCAGCAGCCAGGTAGCTGTTTTTTACGACGGCATCCAGTTAGGCAACGCCCAGAACGGTCAGGTAGATTTAGGCAAATTCTCGCTGGATAACCTGGGCAGCGTTGAATTATACAACGCGCAAAAAAGCTCTATCTTTCAACTCGCGCGGGGATTGGCCGCCGGTAGCGCCATTTATTTGAATGCACGGCAACCTGAGTTTATACAAGGCAGTGCCAATAATTACAAAGCAGGATTTCGAACCGGGTCATTCGGCTTGCTTAACCCTACCCTATTGTGGCAGCACAAATTAAGTAGCCAGGTTTCGGGCAGCATCAGTACCGAGTTGATGCAGGCCAACGGGCGTTACAAATTCAGGTACACCAATGGCGTGTACGATATTACGGCCATCCGCAGCAACTCGGATATCCGGGCCTTTAGAGTTGAAGCCAGTTTGCAGGGCCGCCTGCGCGATAGCAGCACCTGGGATGTAAAAATTTATCATTACAACTCCGAACGCGGATTACCCGGCGCCGTGGTAGCCAATAAATTTGATTATACCCAGCGCGAGTGGGACCGCAACACGTTTGTACAATCCTCTCATAGCCTCAACGGCAAAATATACAGCCTGATGCTGCACGCCAAGTATGCGGATGATTACCTGCGCTATCTTGACCCTGAGATTGTAACGCTGAGTGGCTTGTCAGACAGTCGTTATCATCAAAAAGAGGCTTATTTTTCGGCAGCCAACCTCTTTAAAATAAATGCGTTCTGGACGGTATCGGCATCGGCCGACTACCAGCGTAATACGTTGCGGGCTAATATTTACCGCTTTGCCTACCCAACCCGCAATACCTGGCTTACGGCGCTAGCTACCCAGTTGTACTGGCCACGGTTTACGCTGCAAGCTAATGTAGTGGGCACCTGGGCTAACGAGACTACCGAAGCCTTTGATTCCGCCCGGCCCATGCACAAGTATACGCCTGCCCTGTTGCTGTCGTGGCAACCGTTGGCTACGGGCGCTTTCAGGTTGCGCGGGTTTTACAAAAGCCTGTACCGGCTGCCTACCTTTAACGAGTTGTATTACACCTTTGTGGGCAGTGCCGATTTACAACCCGAGTTTTCGCGGCAATACGATGCCGGGTTTACCTATCAAAAATATTTTAATCAAGGCGCTTTAAGACAAATCAGCCTGCAATACGATGCCTATTATAACCAGGTAAACAATAAGATACTGGCCGTACCAGGGCAAAACCTGCGCCGATGGGTAATGGAAAATATTGGGCGAGTAAATATTAAAGGTATGGAAACCAATGCGCAACTTACCTGGCTGCTGCAAGGCGGCTTGCTGCTTAACACGGCATTGAGTTATACTTATCAGCAAGCACGTGACGTAAGCGATGGCAGCTTTTCAAGCGGACAAATTCCCTATACCCCAACCCATAGCGGTTCGGCGCGTATGGGCTTGTTGTGGCAAAAATGGATTTTGAATTACAGCTACGTCTATACCGGGCAACGTTACACCCAAAAGGCCAACATCCCCGAAAACTATGTTGCCCCTTGGTATACACATGATGCCTCGCTGATATGGCAGCCAATTTATCGCGGGCATCAGCTTAGCCTCGCGGCCGAAGTAAACAACCTGCTTAATCAGTATTACGATGTCATCAGCAACTTCCCGATGCCGGGTCGTAACTACCGCTTAAAAATCAGCATCAATATTTAACACATGAACAAGTCATTCAACAGCTATATACTTTTTGCATTTGCGCTGCTTAGCTTACTGGCCACGTCGTGCCGTAAGGACACACCACCACCTACCGAACAGGTGAGCACCTTGTTTACGCCTAATCCGGCCAGCGTGATTAAAGGCATTTATCTGCTAAACGAGGGAAACTTTAATGCCAACAAGGCTACGCTCGATTATGTAGATTATACTACCGGTGTCTATCGTAAAAACATTTACAACCAGGTAAATCCGGAAGTAACCAAAGGACTGGGCGACGTGGGTAACGACATAGCCGTTTACGGTTCCAAGCTGTATGTGGTAGTCAATAACTCCAACAAAATAGAAGTACTCAATGCCAAAACCGGTAAGCGCATTACGCAGATTGATTTACTTAATTGCCGGTATATCACCTTCCGGCAAAACAAGGCTTATGTGAGCGCCTACCTGAGCGCCATTGGTAACGCCAACGCGCCTAACGGCATTGTGGCCGAAATTGATACCGCCAGTCTGCAGATTGAACGGCGCGTTACTGTGGGCCGCCAGCCCGAAGAGATGGCCATCATCAACAATAAACTGTATGTAGCTAACTCGGGCGGCTATAGTCCGCCTAATTACGAGCGAACGGTATCGG
>CAXYKR010000393.1:0-3111 GCA_964277815.1 uncultured Mucilaginibacter sp.
ATTGGTAAAACTCGGGAGAAAGAAAACCAATCTTGCGCTTAATCTCCCAAATACTTTCGCCACTTCCGCGCTTACGGTCGAACAGGATGATATGGTTGGCATAAGCCTGCGGGTTGTCGCCATTAATTAAACTTAATAAAGTTGACTTGCCGGCACCGTTATGCCCAAACAGTGCCCAACGGTCGCCCGGTTTCACCAGCCAGTTGATATCGCTCAATACAGAAACGTCGCTATAATAAATGTTGACGTTTTCCATGCTGACGATTTGCTTATACTGATTGACTTTATATTGCTGAAGCAAACCGGACAACAAACTCAATGAAGCGGCAGATGTATCTTCCTGCGGAGGGGGTACAAATTCGGTAGCCGGTAGGGCTTGAGCAATGGTGCCATGCTCCATCACGGCTACATGTGTGATGGCGGACGGTATTTCGAAACCGCTGCCTGCCATAATAACGGTGATGCCGCTGTCGATTATTTGCTGCAATAAGCTACCAAAACGCTGCTGTGTTTCGTAATCCAGTCCGGCCAGCGGGTCGTCAAGTAACAATACGGCCGGGTTCGCCAGCAGGGCAGAAGCCAATCTTAGGCGTTTTGTTTCGCCATTGGATAATTTGATGAGTGATTTATCGGCAAGTTTGTTGAGCATCAATAAATCAATTACGCGTTCAATCGTCCAAGGGCCTGCTGGCTCTGTAGCTTTTGATTGCAGGTGTTGTAAAACTGTAACCGTTTGGTCGGCATCCTGCGAGTTGTAACGTTGCTGGTAATACAGGTTGCTGGTGTTGGTAGTATCCTTAAAATGATGTTTGGCAGTCACTAATAAAACCTCTTTACCCGGATGGCTTTCATCAATATTTAAGTTCATTAGTCCGCTTGCTGGCTTGAGCAGTCCAGCTAAAACATTCAATAAAATGGTTTTGCCCGAGCCGCTGGGGCCTGCAATTAACCAGTGCTCGCCACTGTTTATCCTTAAACTGACGTTGTGCAATAAGGTATGTTGCTGTATGCGAAGGGTAATATCTTTTAGTTCAATCAAAGCCATAAGTAGTATTAAGCTGCCGCTGCAAGTATAAAAATTAAATGCCGCTAACGAACAAAACGCCGGGTTAAACCTTAAACAAAAAAACACGCTATGAAAGTACTGAATGCATTGTTAGGCGGTTTAGCTGGTGCCTGCGCGGTAACAGCGCTGCACCAATTAATAAAAAAGAACGATTCCGAAGCGCCACGGATGGATTTGCTGGGTATGGAATCGCTCACTAAAATATTGAATAAAGTCGGCATTGAACCGCCGGAAGGTAAAAAGTTATATTACCTGACGATGGGTGGCGACATCATCAGCAATAGTATTTACTATAGCGTAGCCGGCATAGGCGACACCCAAACGGTATTGAAAGGCGCTGCATCCGGATTAGCTGCTGGTTTAGGCGCTGTTTTGTTACCGAAGCCGATGGGTTTAAACGAAAAACATAGTAACCGGACACGCGAAACTCAAATTTTAGCAGTGCTGTATTATTTAACCGGAGGCCTGGTGTCGTCGGCAGTGATGAGGTTGTTGAATGTAAAAGATAAATCTACAGTCAGTATTGCCAAAGACAAAGCGAAGAAGCTAATTAACACCGCTATTTAAAACCAATAGTTGTAAAATGTGCTTTAGAAAGATTTTATAGCTGTAATACCAACAAAATAAGAGCAAGGGTGTTGGCTTTTTACAGACATAATACTTATGAAATACAATTTTAATCTGATTCGCTCGAGCTCTGCAAGGCAGTGTTTAGCATCATTAGCTGTTGCTGCTGTATTTGGAGTAACCGCGTGCAACTCATCAAACAAAACCAAAACAGGCTCAGACAGCACCACTGTGGACAGTAGCGTAACCACTACCCAGACCACTGACGTCGCTAATAAAGGTGGCAGCCCGGACGATGTCAAACCTAAAGGCCCGAAACCAGCTTGGGGTACTGACATCAAGCCTCAGATGCAAGCTGTGATTGAAAAATTGGCCAGCTATAATGACAAGCCAATACCACAGCTTACCGCCGTGCAGGCTCGTAAAAATCATACACCGACCGACGCCGTAAAAGATTTGATGAAGGAGTACAACATCCCGATGCCGGCAATGAAGGTAGATACGATGGGTAAAGAAATTCCGGTAAATGGCGGTAATGTCCATATTAGAGTATACACACCACAGGGTGCTACCGGTCAGCTTCCGGTAATTGTTTACTACCATGGTGGCGGTTTTGTAATTGCTAATATTGATGTGTATGATTCTTCAGCTAAAGCTTTGTCAGATCAGGTAGGAGCGGTAGTGGTATCGGTAGCTTATCGTTTAGCGCCCGAGCATCGCTTCCCAACTGCGCATAACGACGCTTTTGCAGCATACCAGTGGGTAGTTAATAATGCTGCTTCTATTAAAGGCGACCCTAAAAAGATTGCAGTAGTAGGCGAGAGCGCCGGTGGTAACCTGGCAACTAACGTAGCTATTATGGCACGCGATAAAAAAGTTCAGGCACCGTTGCATGTGGTTAGCGTTTATCCTATTGCCAGCGCCGATATGTTCAGCGCTTCTTACAATAAATACATTGAAGCTAAACCGCTGGATAAAGCTATGATGATGTGGTTTACCAAAAATTACACCAACAATATGGCCGAGGCTAAAGACCCGCGTTTAAACCTCGTTGCAGCTAACCTTAAAGGCTTGCCTGCATTTACCATCATCAACGCCGAGCTTGACCCATTATTAAGCGATGGCGAAATGCTGGAACGCAAGTTGAAAGCGGCTGGTGTTACAGTTGACCGTAAAGTGTACGACGGCGTAACACATGAGTTTTTTGGTATGGGTGCATTAGTGCCCGAAGCTAAAGATGCTTTGGGCTATGCGGCCAGTCAATTAAAAGATGCTTTTAATAAATAAAAACATAACAAATAAAAAACCTGCAAAACAAAAATTGCAGGTTTTTTATTTTATAAGCATCTACAAAAAACACATACATCTCACTATGAAAAAATTAAATATTTTAATGCTTATCGGCTTAGTAATGTCTTTAAGCAGTTGTGAAGCCATCGGCACCATATTCAAAGCTGGCGCTTATACAGCCATTATAG
>CAXYKR010000394.1:0-6783 GCA_964277815.1 uncultured Mucilaginibacter sp.
CTTGGAAGTTATCATCAAAAATTGTAGAAAATTAAAAGAACTTCGGTTGGTCAACTTATTTGTTAAAGAACTGCCGGATTCGTTTTCTCAATTATCTGATCTTTCGGTTTTAGAAATATGCTTTTCAAGAAGTGCAGATGTCAATAAAAACCTTTCGATACTTAAAAAACTACCTCATTTAGAATACCTTGATTTGAACGGCTCCAGATTGTCGGAAAAGCAACGCGATTTTATCAGGATAGAACTTAAAAAATCAGGAGTTTTCGTCAACGACGTAATCATGTTACAGTCAAATTGAAGCTGCTTTTTTATACTTTTAATAAAGTTTATGACTTTCGGATTCTAAAAATTAGAACAATCTTCGCATAAATTTCAAATTCGACTTATCTTGATGGTTGTCTCAAAAGCTGAGACAACCATTTTTTAATGATTTATCTACTTACCGAATGTTGGCACCACCACCTGGATTCATATCGTCAGGGTTACCACCGCCGCCATCCTGGTCGCGTTTCTGGCGTTTTTGCTCGCTGCCGCCGCCGCCAAAGCGGTAAGCTAAAGTAAACATGACGGTGCGGGTAGCAAACCTGCGGTACGACTCTGACGTGTAAGGTATAGCTGTACCCGTATTATCGATGATAGAACCGAACTTACGGGTGTTAAATATATCACGTGCATTTACGCTAGCATTCAATGTTTTGGTTAAATCGTAGCGCACACCGCCATCTAAACCGTATAAAGCTTTGCTAAAACCCTGGGCTATCACCTGCTTACCCTGGTAATCGCCTCGTAATTGTATACCTAATTTTTTGATGGGTTTAATATTGGCTGTTAAGTTACCGTTGAAGGCATATCCCGAGGTAGACTGCACAAACAAGGCAGCATCACCTTTAATATTACGATAGTAAACATTAACGTTACCCGTTAAATCGAGCTTTGACGAAGCCGTTACTTTGGCAATTAACTCATAACCGGCATTAGCAGCGGAGCCAATGTTTTCGAATACCGTAGTGGTTAGTTGGGTATTTACAGGTCTTCTAACCTGCTGGATACTATTGTTGGTATAGCGATAATATAACGACGAAGTCAAGGTTACCGCCTGCCAGTAATTAATATAACTTAACTCGAAAGCATGGGTGTCTTCAGGTTTTAAGTTAGGATTACCTTGTTGATAATTTAAAGGATCACTGCGGTCCAGGAAAGGTGACAACTGCCTGTCGCGCGGACGGGTTACGCGGCGGGTATAACTTAATTGCAGGGTTTGATTTTCGGTGATTTTATCGCTCAAAAATACACTTGGGTACACCCTGAAATAATCCTGCTTATACTGTTGCACGCTATCCACCAAACGGGTGCGGATATGCGCATCCTCTAAACGCGCCCCTACCTGCACGCCAAACTTGCCAAACTGCCGCTGGTAGTTACCATAAACGGCATGTACCTGCTCATTATAAATAAAATGGTTAGACCGTGTTGGGTCGAATACAAACTGGTCGGTAAGGCTATTGGCTGGTACAAAAGCACGGTAATCGTTATCATTACGGTTGATGGTTGTACGGTAACCGGCTTCCAGTTTACTATCCTTACCTAAAGGCATGGTATAATCGGCCTGAAAGTTCAGGTTGCGCTGTTTCTGATTGGTAAAATTATTTTGTTGAAAGGCGCTATCGCGACGAACAGGCGAATAAAAGTTATACAGCGTGTTTAAATACTCATCGCCGTTTTCTTTTTCGGTAGAGTAACCAATGTTAGCGGTTAGCTCTTGCCCTTGCTGTTTATACTTATGGCTAAAATCGGCGTTCAGATCGACGTTGGTTCCTGAACTGTAAGAAGTATTATTTTGACCAAGGCGCTGCAAAAGCACGTTACGGCTGGTAATATTGGTCAACCCATTTTGAAAACGGTCCCGGTTACGGATGTTGATGTTGTCAGACAGTGTTAAAACCGTTTTGGGAGTCAGGTTAATATCAATACCAGTACGGATGTTATGTGAGTTAAACTTAAATGTCTGGTCTGATTCCTGGTTTTGGTATCGGGCAGAGTCGGTACCTGGGTAAGTAATCCGGTTGGTGTAACCATTGCCAATACGGTCAGCCTTACGATAACTGTAGTTACCAAAAAGATTTACTTTCGAGGTTTGGTAAGCCAGGTTTAAGCTACCATTGTAAGTATTTTGAGTACCGATAGTAGCCGAAGCCGAGCCATTAAAACCCAACTGCGCGTTACGCTTCAATACAATATTGATGATACCAGACTGCCCCTCGGCATCGTACTTAGAAGAAGGATTGGTGATGACCTCAATATTTTCGATAGCACTGGCTGGGATGGACTGCAATATATCGCTCACGCTGCCGCCCGAAATAGCCGAAGGCTTACCGTTGATGAGCACGCGTACGTTGCTTGAGCCACGCAGATTCACATTGCCATCAACATCTACCTGTACCGAAGGCACGTTGGTTAACAAATCGGTAGCCGAGCCGCCCTGGCTCACCAGGCTTTGGTCTACACTAAATACTTTTTTATCGGTACTTAACTTAATCTGGCTGCGTTGTGCGGTTACCACTACTTCTTTAAGCACACCTTTGGCCGGCTTTACTTTAACATTGCCCAGGTTAATGGTATTGCCTGCTGCAGTAATACGAATGCTGTCTTTAGTGTAAGTAAGGTAACCTATAAAGGTTGCCTTAAACAAATAGGTTCCGGCTTTAAGGCCGCTTACCTTAAAGTTTCCGTTTAAATCAGTCTGTATACCTTTATTGGTTTTGTCGGCTTTGTTGGTTAAGCTTACGCTGGCAAAATCGAGCGGTTGATTGGTGGTAGCATCTACCAGCTTACCAGTAACCGTACCACCGGCTGGCGCAGCGGTTTGTGCACCGGCCTTCAATGCCGTTAAAAAGAACAATAAAAATAAAACACGTAGTCCTGCCGAAAAATTCATCCGGCAAAAGTCAGGTTTTTATCAGTAGCTGCCCTTGGTAAGCTTGTAACTTTTGTGTTGACTATCAGCCAACGGAGGTAATTTTTTCATTACGAATAATTAACCGCTGCCTAACATCATCCATCACAATAATGAATAATAATGAAGATGAGGCACCAACCACCTGCTGAAGCTTTAGGCCTTTTTAACCATAGCTGCCAAATCCTCAATCTTTGGGGCCTTTTCGTAAGCTTTCAGCAGCTTGTGCTTATGGTTATATATAGCAATGTAAGGCGTGGTTTTTACATTGTAATACTGCAGCACTTTATACGAGTTCCCCTCGGTACCCACCGTAATGTTAGGGTAAGCGGCAATGCCAAAATCTTTGTAAAAGCCTTTTACCATCCGGTAATCTACGGCAGATACCATCACGATTTGCACTTTCGAGAAATCCTTCATCTGCCCTTTTATTTCGTTCATCAGGTGCTGGCAATGGCTGCAATCCGGCGAAAAATAAACAATCATTACCGGCTGATTTTTCTTGAGATTGGCCGGCGTACGGTAAACGCTGTCGGCATCCAGTATGCGGTAATCAGGAATATTTTGAATGTTGCCGCTGTTTTGGGCACGGGTACAGCCTACAGTAATCACCAGGCTTAAAAAAAACAGTATTCTTTTCATTGTATTTAGTCCTTTTGTTCCAGCAGTTCTAATTGCCAGGCTATATGCTCATCAGTAATAGGGTATAACGCACCATTAACAATGGTTTGGTATACTGCCTCAAATAAATTTAAATAATTACCTTTTAACGAAGGCATCTGCTCTACCAGCTTTTTGCCCGTAACATCTATGGTTACCAGTTGTCCTTCGCAATTGGCAGGCTCTATGCCGTAATGCTCGTCAGTAGGTTTTATGCCCTGGTCCAGTTGTCCTTCCTGCACATCGCAACGGTTTTTAATATAGCTCCCGGTAGTGCCATGCACCACAAACGAGGGCAAAGGTTGCGCAACCAGCAAACTGGAAGTCACATAAACTGTTAGCTGACGCGGATACCTCAACTGGTAGCTAAAATAATCAGGCACCTCCGAGCCGTAACGATGCATAGCCGTAACCTTATGCACCGACACCGGCTTACCAAACAGACTAATAACCTGGTCTAACAAGTGCGGACCTAAATCGTAAACCAGTCCGCTGGCTTCATTAGCGGCAGTCTCTTTAAATAATTTAGGGCTCAATACCGGCTTATAACGGTCAAACCTAAAATGCACCTCAACTAACTCGCCCAAGCGGCCGCTTTCTATCATATCTTTAACCGATAAAAAGTCGCTGTCCCAACGGCGGTTCTGATAAACCAGCAGATGCTTTTCTTGCTGTTTAGCAATATCAAAAAGTTCCATCAGTTGGGCTGACGTGGCAGCTACCGGCTTTTCTACCAGTACGTGCTTGCCAGCCAATAACGCCTGTTTCGCCTGTTCGTAATGTAAATGGTTAGGGGTGTTTACAATCACCAGCTCAATCTCATCATCATTCAATAAATCTTCGATGGTATTATAACTTACCACATCCGGGTAAAACTCAGCTGCCTTTTTTTGATTGCGTTCCAGCACTACTTTTAAATTAAAGCCCGGATGCGCGTACACAAACGGCGCATGAAATATTCGCCCCGACATACCAAAAGATAATATACCGGTTACAATAGGTGATGACATAATACAATTATAAATGTTTATCTATCCCCGGCCCAATAAAAGTTTAATTATGATTATCAGGCGATGAAACGCTGTTAAGGTCAATAAAAAAGGCCTGCTTTTGAGGCAGACCTTTTTACAGAAATCACAAAAAGCGATTATTTCATGCCGTCTTTAATAGCTTTGATAGCCGACTGGTGCATTTTTAAAGTAGGCAGTGTTTTTACTGCGAATGATTTTAATTCAGCATCTTTCAAATCTTTTGATGCATCTTCAAACTTATTAACGTCTTTGTCATGGTCATCTACCATAGCATCTACGTAAGCTTTGTCAAAATCAGTACCTGATTTTTTCTGTAAGTCTTCCATTAATTTCTGGGCATCAGAATCTAAAGTAGTAGGTAAGGTGATGTTTTTAGTTTTAGCAATTGACATCAACTCTTCGTTTACTTTGCCGTGGTCTTTAACCATCATTGAAGCAAACTCTTTTACTTTAGGGTTGGTAGCTTTAGTTTCGGCAAGTTTAGCCAGTTCAACTTCGGCCATACCACCGGCAGCAGCTTCGGTAGCAAATTTCGAATCTTCAGTATCCACAGCAATACCGCCTGTTGCAGCAGCATTAGTTGAAGTGTCTTTAGTGTGATTTGCACTGTCAGCCATTTCTTTGCTGTCGTTGCTTGAGTTACCACCGCATGACTGGAATGCTAATGCAGCTATTGCCATCATGAATACTGTACTTAATTTTTTCATAGCGTATAATTATTTTAATGTTGATTAACGTTCATAACAACAATGATACAATTTGGTTTTACTGTTAGCCGATACATTTAAGCGTGCTAATATTGTGCTATACTTAAAGGTTTTGTTATTTTTGGGCACCAATACAATTTGATATGAATTTTCCGGCAGAGTTAAAATACACCAAAGACCACGAGTGGGTAAGAACAGAAGGCAGCGAAGCCTTTATCGGTATCACTGAGTTTGCACAGCGCGAATTAGGCGACATTGTTTATATTGACATTAACACTGTTGGTCAGGAAGTTAGCAAAGAAGAAGTTTTCGGTACGGTTGAAGCTGTAAAAACAGTTTCGGATTTATTTATGCCGGTTGCCGCTACGGTTTTAGAAATTAACCCATTGTTGGATAGCCAGCCCGAACTGGTAAACACCGACCCTTACGGCGATGGCTGGATGGTAAAGGTAAGTCTAAGCAATGCTGCAGATGTTGAGGGTTTATTATCGGTTGATGATTATCAATCGTTAGTAGGCGCTTAATGACGCATCTGTTTAAATATCAAAAGCCCACCCTATGGTGGGCTTTATTTGTTTTAGTGATGTGCAACATCGGCATGGGCAAGGTAAGCCACTCGCCTTTGTTTTTTCCGGGTTTTGATAAGCTGGTGCATTGCGGGTTCTTTTTTATATTCACGTTGTTGGCTAATTACGGACTGGTAAAACAAAACGGCAACATCAGCTTGGCTACTGCCGTAAAAGTGTTTGTTATAGCGGTTGTATTTGGCGGCCTGATAGAAATATTACAACTGTATATTTTTACATGGCGCAGCGGCGAATGGAATGATTTATTTGCCGACAGCGTAGGCGCCGGTATGGCTACTTTGAGTACCCTATTATTAGTAACAAGCCTTAAGTGATGAAAAAAATTAAATGGATAAGTGCAGCGGTAGTTATGGTAGTTTCGTTCACTTCGTGCGGTATATTTAAAAAAGACTGCAACTGCCCTCATTTTGGAAATAATTTAAAAAATCATACCCCGCAGCGCAACGTTTCGTAATTAAACGCGTCATGTGATTAAAATTAAGTTAACTGATGTGTATGGAGTCCCTCAACTCAGTACTACACATCGGTTATTCAACTCTTAATCTTAGTCACATATATGAAAATAGTTTTACGCTGTCTCATACTTTCTTTTGCTTTTCTATCGGCTGTAAACGTCGGCTATACCCAGGTAAAGGGCACCCTAAAAGCCCATATAATTAACGCCGGCACCCGCGAACCGGTTGAGTTTGCCATTGCTACTGTGGTAAAGGCAGCCGACTCTTCTACCATCACCAATGCCAATACCGGTCAGGACGGCCGCATAAGCATCACCAACCTAAATACCGGCAGCTACAAACTGGTAGTTAAACAACTGGGCATGGCTGCCAAAGTTGTTCCGTTCGACA
>CAXYKR010000395.1:0-3927 GCA_964277815.1 uncultured Mucilaginibacter sp.
GACTCACTAAAATCACCGGCAAACGCAGCAAAAAAGGTTGAGAAAAAGGCATTGGCCAATGCGCAGGTAAACATCATTAGTGGGGGCAATGGCGAATATCTTTTACAAGCCGGTGCTCAACCGTTCAATGATACTGCCGCCGTTGTTAAAAGCGTTGCCGCAGAGTTGGTAGGTTTAAAAGGCATAAAACTGAACAAAGCGCGACAGCTCGCTAACGGAACATCAATTAAGTTCAGTAACTCGCAGCCGGTTAAGGTACTGGTAGGATTTTTTAATGAACGAACCAAACGCTACTCGCCAACGCCGCAGTTAGAAACTGATGCCAGTGCCAATGATTTTGGCCAGGCTGATGTGAAGATATCGAACGCGGTATTTATACCTGGTATGCCTGCCGTTAACATTCACACCTACAGTTTTAAGCCAGGTACCAACACGCTTAACCTGAGCAAAGGTGCCGGGCTCATTTTGGGTTTTGTTACCGATAATCAGCAAGTGCCGGTTTACGATGCCGGTTTGCTGGCTGATGGTAACATTAAAGATTTACGCTGGCTGTTTAATTAATTTAGTAATGCCTCAATATACATATCAGTCATTGCGCCTGTCGGCTGGCAAAGTTTTGTTTGCCGGTTTGCTGTTAGTTTCTTTGTTCAAGCCCGATGCGGTAAAAGCGCAGTCTGCCGACCTTAAGCTTTGGCACAACCAGCCCTCGCGCAAATGGACGGACGCTTTACCTATTGGTAATGGCCGGCTTGGTGCCATGATTTATGGCGGTATTGATACCGAGCGCATACAATTTAACGAGCAAACCTTATGGACTGGTCGCCCGCGGGCTTACCAGCGGGAAGGGGCTGTTAAATATCTGCAGCCGATACGGCAGCTGTTATTTGAAGGCAAACGCAAGGAAGCTGAAGAACTGGCCGAGGCTCATTTTATGGGCTTAAAAATAAACGAAGATACTTACGAAGCCCAAAAAGAAACCTGGTTTAAGAAAGTACGTAGCCAAACCGCTGCGAAAGATGTTGCCTATGCCGATAACAACTGGAAAACTGTTGCGCTGCCCACCCAAAAAGGCTGGGAGGTTGTGCCGGGCTTCGAGGGCGTAGATGGTGCCGTATGGTTGCGCACTACGTTTAATGTACCGGTCGACTGGGTCGGGAAAAATTTGGTGCTGAGCCTGGGCCGTATTCGCGATATGGATTTTACCTACGTTAACGGTGAGCAGGTCGGCACTACTACGGGCACTGATTATCGTAAATATACCATTCCTGCGCGGCTGCTTCATGCGGGTAGTAACACTGTTGCCATACAGGTGATAAATTACTGGGACAAAGGTGGTTTAACCAGCGAGAGTAAAGAATTGTCGGTGTATCCCGAAGGCGCAGCACCGGAAAGTGGCATCAAACTGGCTAAAAGCTGGAAATACTGGATACAGGATTTTAACCCACCTGCTTTTCCGCGCTATAATGCCGATTATCAGCCTTTTGCTGATGTATTTTTACAATTTGCCAAACAAGGCGCGGTCAGCAATTACAAACGCGACCTGGATATCAGCAATGCTACCGCTCATGTAAGCTACACCAGCAACGGTGTCAATTTTGCGCGCGAGTATTTTTCGAGCAATCCTGACCAGGTTATTGCCATGCACCTCACGGCAGATAAGCCGGGTAGCATTAGTTTTAAAGCCGTACTTAGTACGCTGCACAAAAAATACAACATCCGTAAGATTGATAACCAAACATTGGCCTTGTCGTTACAAGTAAGTAATGGGGTGCTTACCGGAGTAAGTTACCTTAAAATACAAGCTACAGGCGGAAAGGTAAATGTAACTACGGACGGCATCTCGGTTACCGGCGCTGACGAGGCTACGCTTTACCTGGCAGCGGCTACCAGCTTTAAAAACTATCATGATGTTTCGGGCAATCCTGATGCGCTTTGCCGGACTGCTATCCAAAATTTAGGCAACAAAGCTTACAAAGGCATCAGAGCTGTTCACGTGGCCGACTATCAAAAGCTATTTAATACTTTTTCGGTAAACTTTGGCGCCGGCAAAAATGCGGCGCTGCCTACCGACCAGCGTATACTTAAATTTAACAGTATAGACGACCCAGCCCTGGTAGCGTTGTTTATGCAATACGGGCGGTATTTGTTAATCTCATCTTCGAGGCCTGGCACTGGTCCGGCTAATTTGCAGGGAATCTGGAATGACTTGCTGACACCACCCTGGGGCAGCAAGTTTACCACCAACGTTAACCTCGAAATGAATTACTGGCCATCAGAGGTGCTTAATCTTTCGGCTTGCAGCGAACCGTTGTACAATATGATTGACGACCTGATGAAAAACGGCCAGCTGACAGCTAAAGCCCACTATGGCGCTCCGGGTTGGGTGCTGCATCATAATACCGATTTATGGCGGGGTACAGCGCCGGTTAACGCCTCTAACCATGGCATCTGGGTAACGGGTGCGGCCTGGCTTTGTCAGCAATTATGGGAGCATTACGAGTTTTCGCAGGATAAGGCTTTCCTGAAAAACAGGGCTTTTCCGGTGATGAAAGGTGCAGCCGAGTTTTTCAATAGCTTTTTGATTAAAGACCCTAAAACCGGTTATCTAATTAGCTCGCCATCCAACTCGCCCGAGCACGGCGGATTGGTAGCCGGACCAACCATGGACCACCAGATTATTCGCGAGCTATTCAAGAACTGCATTGCCGCCTCAAAAATACTGGGCGAAGATGCCGCGTTCAGGCAAACGCTCCAAACCAAATATGCGCAGATTGCGCCTAATAAAATTGGCCGTGCCAGGCAATTACAGGAGTGGATGCAGGATGTAGATGATACTACCGATACCCACCGGCACGTATCGCACATGTGGGGCGTATATCCGGGCACCGACATCACTCCAAAGGATACGGCCTTGATGCAAGCCGCCAAAAAATCGATGTATTACCGTGGCGACGACGGCACCGGTTGGAGTATTGCCTGGAAAATTAACATCTGGGCGCGTATGCTGGATGGCAACCACGCTTATTTGATGCTAACCAAACTATTGTCGCCGGCAGATGCCGTGCCCAATCACGAAAAAGGTGGGGTATACCATAACCTTTTCGATGCACATCCGCCGTTTCAGATTGATGGTAATTTTGGCGGAGCGGCCGGCGTTGCCGAAATGCTGATACAAAGTCAGGGTAAAGACATTGATTTGTTACCGGCCTTACCGTCGGCCTTACCCAACGGCGAAGTTAAAGGCATCCGCGCCCGTGGCGGTTTCACATTAGACATCAAATGGCAAGACGGACAATTGCAACAAGTAAAAGTGATTTCAAACGCCGGTGACCGATGCGCTTTGAGATATCAAAACAAGGTTGTCAACTTCGCGACGCAAAAAGGCAAAACATACACGTTTAACGCTCAATTAAAGCAGCTATAATCGCATGAACGTTACTCACCGGCTTAAAGCTATTTCGGGCATTTTTATTTTGACACTGTTGCAGACCGTTTTGATGTTCTCTGCAACCATTAGCTTTGCGCAACCCCGTCAGGATGTTCTTCTCAATAGCGGCTGGCATTCAGTAGCGCACGACCGACCGAACCAGTACAACGGTTTTGAGCAACCTGCCTACAACGACAAAAGCTGGAAAAACGTAACCGTTCCGCATAATTGGGATACTTACGAAGGTTACCGCCGTTTAAAGCATGGCAACCGCCATGGATACGCCTGGTACCGAAAAACATTTACTGCCAAACCACTGCCTGCCGGGCAGCGCTATTTTTTATGGTTCGAAGGGGTGGGTTCTTATGCCACGGTTTGGTTAAACGGTAAAAAAGTTGGCTACCATGCCGGTGGCCGCACGTCTTTTACGTTGGACGTCACGGAGGCTATCCGCACCAAGCAATGCAATGTGCTGGCTGTGCGGGCCGACCATCCGGCTA
>CAXYKR010000396.1:0-20851 GCA_964277815.1 uncultured Mucilaginibacter sp.
ATAATGCGCAAAACAGTGGCAACTTGTTTACTTACTCGCTCGGCACCGGCTTTTTATTGCCATTGGGCAAAAGTAACATGCTGGATATCGGTCTGCGTTTTGAAGACTGGTCTAAAAGCCGCTTGCAGCAATTTGCTATCCGGGTAGCTTACCGCTTGGGTTTGTAATTTTAGGGTTTTAGCATCAAGATTAATCTTCACATTAAACAAATTTTGTTTTCAGCGTATTCATAAACATATGTTTAGTATCTTAAAAAAAGAAATCAGCTTGTATCTGAGTTCGCTGGTTGCCTATATCACTATCGGTGTTTTTTTACTGATGCTGGGTTTGTTTTTATGGGTTTTCCCGGAGTCAAGTATCATCGAGTACGGTTACGCGGGGGTGGAAAGCTTGTTTAGTACAGCGCCCTATCTGTTCATGTTCCTCATCCCGGCCATCACTATGCGCTCGCTGGCCGAGGAGCGGCGGGAGGGTACGCTCGAGTTACTGGCTACCCGGCCGTTAACCGGCTGGCAAATTGTTTTGGGTAAATACCTGGCGTGTTTGTTACTGGTTGTTTTTGCACTGGTGCCAACACTCATCTATGTATACTCGGTTTGGGTTTTGGGTAACCCTCAGGGTAACCTGGATACCGGTGCCGTAATTGGGTCATACATTGGTTTGTTTCTGTTAGGGGCTGCCTTTGCCGCTATTGGCCTGTTTGCTTCGGCAGTAAGCAAAAATCAAATTATCGCTTTTACCATCGCTGTATTTTTATGCTATTTTGTTTACAGTGGTTTTGATTCGCTGAGCCAGCTGCTGTCGTTGCAAAACTACGACGTGCAAAGCCTGGGTATTACCCGGCATTACGAGTCGGTGAGCCGTGGTGTATTGGATACCCGCGACCTGGCTTATTTTCTGCTGCTTTCAGGCTTATTTCTGGGGCTTGCCTTGCTGGCATTAAGCATCCAGCGGCAGCAAAAAATAAAATATACAGCTTTGCCGGTACTTTTTGCGGTGCTGGTGGCTTTAGCGCTGCTGTCGGCGCTGACTTTTACCCGGTTCGATTTTACTAAAGAGAAACGTTTTACCCTGTCGGGCGTGAGCCGTAATGTGATGGATAGCTTGCCACAGCCGGTTAAGGTAACCGTGTATTTGCAGGGCAGCGACCTGCCCGGTGGCATGAAGCGCCTGCAACAGGCTACCCGCGACATGCTCAACGACTTGAGGGCTTACAGCCATCGGCGTTTACAGTTCGAATTTGTAAACCCATTAGAGGGTAAAAACCAACAAGAGCAAGAACAGGCCGTGCAGGACATGCAGTCGCAGGGTTTGCAGCCTACTAACCTAAGCGTTAAAACCGAAAACGGCGTATCGCAAAAAATTATATTCCCGGCGGCTTTGGTTACCGCGGGCGATAAGCAATTAGGTGTATCACTATTGCAAACCCGCATGGGCTTATCGCCCGATGCCGTTTTAAATAACTCGGTACAAAACCTGGAGTATGCCTTCACCTCAGCCATCAAAAAAGTAACCAGCGGCGGACGGCCAAGGGTTGGATTTACTACCGGGCATCAAGAGTTGAGCGATTTGCAGTTAAATGATGCTATGAAAAGCCTGGCCGATGGTTTTGAGGTTGGACGTGTAAATCTGCAAACTATACCGTTAGCTAACCTGCAAAGCTTAAAGCTATTAATAATCCCCAAGCCGGAAAAGCCGTTTACCGAAGCCGAAAAGTTTAAGGCAGACCAATACCTGATGCATGGCGGCCGTATACTATGGACTATTGACCAGGTGAGTGCCGAACTGGATAGCCTGCGCGGGCACGGTGGTGAGCAACTGGCTTTTGCCAAGCAGCTCAACCTGGACGACCAATTGTTTAAATACGGCATACGTATTAATTATGACCTGATAGCCGATTTGAATTGCGCGCAAATACCCATTAGCACCGGCAACGTAGGCGGGCAGGCACAGATACAAATGCTGCCCTGGCTATTTTATCCTATTTTTATGCCTTTGGGCAAACATCCCATCGTTAAAAACCTGGAAGGTATACGCAGCGAGTTTGCCAGCACCATTGATTTGCTGCCAGTAAAAAATGTACGTCAAACGGTACTGCTTACCTCATCGCCTTATAATAAAAAGCTCAGCGTGCCATATATGCTATCGTTACAGGCGGTAGAGCAGGAGCCCGACCCGCGGGCATTTCAAAGTACGCCTAAACTAACCGGGGTACTGTTGGAGGGTAAGTTTTCTTCAGTTTTTCAGAACCGGCCCGTGCCGCAGGGCATCACCGAAAATGTACCGGTGCTTAGCGAAAGCAAGCCTGCAAAAATGATAGTTTTGAGCGATGGCGATATACTAAAGAACCAGGTAAGCAGCGATGGTTCGCCCTTTCCGTTGGGTTTTGACCGTTATACCCGGCAAACCTATGGCAACAAAAACCTGCTCCTCAATATAGCCGATTACATGACCGACGACTCAGGGCTAATCAGCTTGCGTAACAAAGAGATTAAACTGCGCTTGCTTAACCGGGCACGTGTACGCAACGAAAAAACTTACTGGCAAGTGGTTAATACCGCAGTGCCATTAGGGCTGGTGTTAATATTTGCGATTTTTCAACATTATTATCGCAGGCGTAAGTATGCCCATTAAATTTTATACTTTTGGGTTGACTAAAATTGGTTTATGAGATTCATTGTTTCGACATTAACATTACTGAAGCAATTACAGGCGGTAAGTGGCGCTTTAAGCAACAGTACAGTACTGCCCATACTGGAAAACTTTTTATTCGAGATTAAAGATGGTCATCTAACCATTTCGGCTACCGACTTGCAAACCAGCATGACCACCTCGCTTTCGGTTGAAGCCAAAGAAAATGGTCGTATTGCTATTCCGTCGCGTATTTTGTTAGATACCCTTAAATCATTGCCCGAGCAGCCTATTGCTTTTTCGGTTGATGATAAAACCTTTGCTATCGAAATCAGCGCCGGCGACGGTAAATATAAACTGAGCGGTGAGAATGGTGAGGACTTTCCAAAAATTCCGGTAGTAGAAAACGCTTCGTCGGTTAATTTACCGGCATCCGTTTTAGCCGAAGCTATCAATAAAACCATTTTTGCGGTAAGTAATGATGAGTTGCGCCCGGCCATGACGGGGGTATACTGCCAGTTATCTACCCAGCATTTAACTTTTGTATCTACCGATGCTCATAAGTTGGTGCGCTACCGTCGTAAAGATGCGCAGGCCGCCACCAATACTTCATTCATATTACCTAAAAAGGCACTTAATTTGTTAAAATCAGCTTTGCCTTCTGATGATGTGAATGTGTCGGTTGAATATAACAATACCAGTGCGTTCTTTAAATTTGGTAACATCAACCTGGTTTGTCGTTTGATTGATGAACGCTACCCGGATTATGAGGCTGTTATTCCGCAAAGCAACCCTAATAAGATGACTATCGACCGTCATTCGTTTTTAGGGTCGTTACAGCGTGTGGCCATTTATGCCAATAAAACCACCCACCAGGTACGTTTAAAACTTAGCGGCAGCGAATTGAATATCTCTTCAGAAGATATTGATTTTGCCAACGAGGCACACGAGCGTTTAAGCTGCCAGTACGAAGGTGAGGATTTGGAGATTGGTTTTAACGCACGTTTTTTAATAGAAATGCTTAAAAACTTAAGCAGCGAAGAAGTGGCTTTACACATGTCGACCCCTAACCGCGCAGGCTTGTTACTGCCGCAGGGAGGTGATGACAATGAGGACGTATTAATGCTGGTGATGCCGGTAATGCTGAATAACTACGCTTAAGTATAAAATTAAATTATAAACCCAAAATGAAAGTCCGGCTGCAAAGTCGGACTTTTTAGTTGAGCACAGATAACAAACACCAAAAAAAGCAGTTATAAAACAGGTATGATTAAAAAAGTATTTTTTACCGGCTTATGTGCGGCAAGCTTATACTTGCTGGCTGCCTGCGTAAAAAATGACCCGCCACCGGCCAATAATCCTAATGTTAGCGTTGATGTAGTTAACGCATCAAGTTCAATTATTAATTTTTACATTGATGGTGCCCGGCAGAGCATTATAACCGGCATCAATCCACTGGCTAATAATGGCTATGTGCAAACAGCTTCCGGTGCCCGTACTTTTACTTTTAAGCAGCTTTTTGACACGAAAGACTTCAAGAATATAGATACGCTGTTTTCTTTGCCGCTGCAATTAGTTTACAGAAAAGATACACTAAATACTACTTACCGTTATTCTATATTTTTGGGCGGCCTGGCGCGCAATACTGCTTTTGTATTAAGGGACACCTTGCAGACTATTAGCACAAGTGCGAGAGTAAGATTTGTAACGGCGTCACCTTCAATGCCTGCTTTCAGGGTGTTTTTTAATGATACCTTGGTTTATAATTCTTCAGCCTTTAAATCGGTAAAGGGCTTTAGTAATTTTAGTGCAAGTATCAAAAGGGTAGACATTAAGCCGGTTAACGCTAACAACGTTTTATATACTACCAATATTACGGTATCGGCGGGCAGGTCATACACTTTGTTTACTCAAGATGAAAGTTCTTCCACAAGATTCAGGGCGGGGCTAATAACTAACCAATAAAAAGAAACTACAATGCTCAAAAAAGGCAGCGTTTTTTATTTTATGTTTTTGCTTAACGCGGGGGTGTTGCTTTTTGCTGCGTTGATGTCGTGCGGTAAAAACGATACATCAATACCAACCAGCTCAAACGTGCGGCTGCAGGTAATACAGTTGAGCCCTAATTCGTATCCGGTAAACTTGTTCATGAATAATTTACGTGTGGGAACAAGCAGTTTTGCTTATGGTAATACTCCCTCGTATTTTTACCTGCCGCGCACCGATGTGCCTTTGCAAATACGTATAACGCGAGATAGTGTTCAGGCATTTAATGATAGTACCAAGTTGTTAGATAATACACGTTACAGTTTATTCTTTTTAGGTCTATATGGTGATGCAACCGATCGAAAATTGCAGATATTGGTTACCACTGATGATGCTGAAGAATTGCCTCCGGTAGGTAAAGGTGGGAAAGTGCGCTTTTTGAACGGATCGCCAAATACGAATAGCGTATTTGACATCTGGGCCAACGGAAGCCCGATTATTAGAGGTATTGCTTACGCCAAAGTATCAAAATTTATCACCTTGCCGGCGGGTAATTATACGTTCCGCGTTTATCAGGCCACTACTTCGGTAAACAGTATTGGCGAATTGGCCAACGTGACGGTGCAAGACGGGCGGTTATATACCCTGTATTCGCGTGGTATAGTAGGCCGGGCGGTGTCAGATACTGCTGCTTTTAATCTTTCGGTGGTAGCTAACAACCCAACGGTTTACTAAGCCGCTATCCCATATAATTTATTACTTTTGCCTCCAAAATACCTGCATTTTGGAAATAATAAAAAACCTGATTGATTTTATATTGCACATTGACCACCACCTGGTGCAAATTACCAATCAATATCAAGGCTGGACCTATCTTATCTTATTCCTGATTATTTTTGCCGAAACCGGCTTTGTGGTAACTCCATTTTTACCTGGCGACTCGTTACTGTTTGCTGCAGGCGCATTAATAGCCACCGGTAACTCTGGTCTGGATATTTACTTGCTTACCATCATTTTAATTATCGCAGCATTTTTGGGTAACACCGTCAATTATAAATTAGGTCAGTTTTTTGGCATCCGGGTATTTAAGCCCGAAAACAAGGTGCTCAAACTCGACTACTATTTAAAAACCAAAGCTTTTTTTGATAAACACGGAGGCAAGGCGGTAATCTTCAGCCGGTTTATGCCTATCATTCGTACCATTGCGCCCTTTGTAGCGGGTGTGGGCCGTATGCCCTTTGGCCGTTACAGCTTGTATAACCTGGTGGGCGGCGTAGCCTGGATTGTTACCTTTCTGTTTTTAGGTTACCTGTTAGGCAACGTACCTTTCTTTAAAAAGAACTTCTCGCTAATTGCCTTAGGCATTGTGGCTGTCTCGTTATTGCCACCAATTGTGGCTGCGTTAAGGAGCCGGTTTTCCCGCACTTCGGTCTAAATCCGGCGGTGTCGGTGGTAAGGGTTTATTTACCTTACCATAGTCGGGTAATGGGGCTATCTGGCCTGATTGGTACAAGGCGGCTTCGTGGGCGGCCTGCTGCCTGTCGGCTAAGCTTAACGCTGGGTCAATCAGTTTATTCAGGTCAGGCTGCCCGGCATCCACCCAAGCCGAGTACCAAAAGCTTCCCACATTAAGCAGGGCCATCCGCATACGGCGCTGCACCATGCCTTTAAGTGCTTGGTGGTAGGCTTTGCAATAAGCTGCCGAGTAATCTTTAATCTGCCGCTTACCTCTTAAAATCAGTTCGTATTTTTTATCGGCCGGAAATACCTGGTCAATCTGGCGTTGTATCCGTAAAACAGAGTCGACGCTTTTAAACGAGTTGCGGCATAAAATAAAAGCCTGCCACAATGGGTTTTCCAGATACTTAGCTTTGCCCATATAGAAATTATACTTACTACTAAACTGTTCTGGTAGTCGGCTTTCCCATAGGGCATGTATCCCTTCCTGGTGGGTGAGTTGGCCGTCGTGGTTTAAGGTTAAATGCAAGGGCACACAGGCATCGGCCACGTAATGGCCCAGGTAAGCAGAATAATGCAATATGGCGCTGGTATCTTTGTTTTTGAAGGCATCAACCAGCCGGTAATAGTTATATTGAATGGTCCAGGGTAGGGTACCATACTTGTAAAGGGTATCTACGGTGTATTTTTGAACGGCATCATTCCACTTTTGCGGCATCGTATGGAAAGGGTCTTTGCCAAAATGGTCGGCATCAAAATAGTGCCGTGGTATTTCGGTCGAGTCTACGTAGCGGCGCCGGTCTGGACTGATGGCGTGTTCGGTAATGTAGGTAATATTGGCCTGGTAAAATGCACTCATGTCTTTTGGCAGGGTAAATATTGCCAGCCGGTTAACGCGGTAATGGGCATAAAAGCCCCATGAAGAGCATAGCGGCAGTAAAGCGCAAAGCAGCAGGCTGCGTATAAAAAACTTCAATTTTAAATAAGCTGATAAATAAATGCTTAGCGCTTACATTGGGCTAACAGCGTTCTAAACTATGTAAAACAATATACTACAGCAACGCTTATTACGTATTAGCTAAGATAAATTATAATTCTGTAACCAGGTTATAATTACATTGATCTATCTGTTTATGAAAAAAATCAACTTGAATTTTAAGCGAGCAATACGCTATGCTATGGTTTTGCTGGGTTGCGTTACCCTATTGTCGGCCTGCAAAAAAGACGACCAGTACGATTTTAAAGATGTTGTTCCGGCTTATGTAAACTTTATTAACGCCAGCACCGACGCGGGCGGTGCTCAATTGTACGTGCAGGATATTGTAAGAACGCCAACACCGGTGAGCTACGGCAATGCATCCGGCTATTTAAAAACATACTTAGGCGGGCAGGATGTAGCTGTTAAAGCACCCGACGGCGTTACAACGCTGGTGGCTTCAACCGGACAGTTTGATGCTACTGCGAGCTATACTTATTTTTTGGTAGGACAGAGCGGTAGCCTGAATTTGTTTAGCGTTACTGATGATTTAAATGCACCGGCTTCGGGCAAAGCTAAAATCCGCTTTGTAAATGCGGCCTCTAACGTTAACTCTGCTAACTTAAATTTAGGCAGCAGCACGGTATTTTCGGGCATTGTTTTTAAAGGCGTTTCAGCGCCTGTTGAGGTTAATGCCGGTTCGTACGTAGTAACGGTGAGCGGTATTCCGTTTATATCGTCGGCATTAAATACTACGTTCGAGGCTGGTAAAATTTACACCATCTATGCCAAAGGCCTGGCGTATACCACAGGTAATACAGCCCTAAGCGTAGGCGTTTTTACCAATAAGTAATTAAAGCTTAATAGAGTAGTAGCTGGTGGTTAAGATGCTGGACATGAGAAAGCTGGTTTAAAAATTTTTAATTTAGTGTTGATAGTTTTATTTTTTTGAAATATATTTGCAGTCCGAAAAATAAAAAGACAATTAGCTAAAAAATGGCAAATCATAAATCAGCAATTAAAAGAATCCGGGCCAACGCTGCGAAGCGTCTGCGTAACAGATATCAGGCTAAAACCACCAGAAACGCTATCAAGAAATTAAGAGGCTCAACTTCTAAAGCTGAGGCAGCGCCTTTACTGACTACAGTAATTTCAATGCTTGACCGTTTAGCCAAGAAAAACGTAATTCACAAAAACAAAGCTTCAAACAATAAGTCAAAGCTGACTAAATTTGTAAACGGCTTACAATAATATTTTCATTTTTTGAAAGTAAAAGGCTGCATGTATGTGCGGCCTTTTTGTTTTACAGCTATTTTTCAATAGCTTAAGCCCGTGGAAGTTTACGAAACCAAAATTAGTATTAAAGCCTGGGCCGAAGAAGACCGCCCGCGCGAAAAGCTGAATACCCAAGGGCGCCGTGCACTCAGCGATGCTGAACTAATTGCCATTTTAATAGGCTCAGGCAGCCGCACCGAAACGGCCGTTGAATTGAGCAAGCGCATACTGCATCATTACGATAATGATTTACAGCGGTTGGGTAAGGTATCGGTAAGTGAACTTTCAAAATTTAAAGGCATTGGTGAGGCCAAGGCCATTGCCATTATTGCAGCGCTCGAGTTGGGGCGCCGACGCAATGAAACCGAGATTAAAATACCCGAAACCATTACCGGCAGCCAGAGCGTTTACCAGGTATTGCGCCGCCATCTGGTTGATTTAAACCACGAAGAATTTTGGATATTACTGTTGAGCCGCAGTTGTAAAATCATTGCCAAAGAACTCATCAGTAAAGGCGGACTATCAGGCACGGTGGCCGACCCAAAAATTATCTTCAGTATTGCCTTGCAGCATCAGGCTTCATCTATCATCCTGGCACACAATCATCCTTCGGGCAATTTAAAACCAAGCCAGCAGGATATCGACCTCACCCGCAAAATACACCAGGCTGGTAAGGTACTAGATATTGGTGTGCTTGACCATTTGATTATCACTGATGGAGGTTTTTATAGCTTCGCCGATGAAGGCTTGTTATAGTAATGCCATCTCTTTGAGTAGACAATAATCTTCTGTAACTAATAGCATCAAATTTGCTTTTTAACAATGATAGCTGCAGTTTTGCTGCCTATCCCGCCCTGCATATCACAACCCTCAATAGTGATGGTGTATGAGCCGGGGTTATCAGCCGTAAAAAAGCTAACCGTGGCTTTGCCGTTTTGATCAGTAGCGATATCGGGCGCCCAAAAAATAGTTGACCGGATGTCGGTCATGTCCACAATACTGTTTGGTTTATACTTAGGCGAATAAAATGCTCTGGGCGTAGTGTAAGGCATAGGCCGGTATACATAAGTGCCAATAGATTTTTTCATGAAAGGCCCATGGCCGCTTCGGGTAGTAACTTCAATGAAAGCCTGCTCAGAAGCCAAGGTGCCTGGGCCTAAATAAGTATAAGCGTAGCTTCCCTGATATTTGCTGGAAGTCATTATTTCGATACCCTTAATTTCTTCAGCATCGTAATAATCGAGATACTGTTTTACAGCCATTTCCCAACTTACTGTATGGTCAAGAAAAAAGTCCGTATTAATGCCGTCGATGATTAAATGGACTATCAAATAATTAATACCATAATACCGTACGCCTTTTTTAGAGTATACGCCGAACCCTTTAACACGTTTTGTTAATAGATCTCCCAAATTGGTACGGCCGGCTTTAATTAAATCTTCTTCATCAAGCACTATATCAGCTTCACCTGGGCCGTTAACATTTTTAGACCCTTTAATTATTTTTCTTGCCTTAACTTCTACAGCTTTGAGTACGTTGCCTTGTAAAGCCTTTTCCTGCTGATTCTTTAGCGCTACTTGATTATTTATATTTTTTAATTGTAATGTATCAATATTAACATACCAAGGCATTATAACCGGTTGCTGATAGGTTAATACCGGTGGTTTAAATTCATCCACCTCAATGCCTACATTAAAACTTTTACCGCTTTTATTACGTGCCTGGATAAAGAATGCCGCTGTATCTGTAGGATACAAGTTTTTAAAGGTAAACCTGCCTACGGCGTTAGTTACCGTATCCGTAATGAGTAATGGCTTTTTCGTCATCAAAATTACACCTGAACCGGCCACAGGTTTGTTAAAAGCATTAGTTACCCGTCCGCTTATAGTGTATTCAAGCTCAGGAGCGTAAGCCCATTTTAGTGCCGGTTTAAAAGCATTGGTCCAGTCGTAGCCTATCCAGCCTTGTGCCAGCAACAGTTCATCGGTGTGTAGCCATTTTTGCAGATTGCTGCCCGGATTGGTGTAGTACCCGGGCTGATCTATATGTCCTTTCAGGTTAGACGAAAGCAATAAATAGTTAGCAAGGTTAATTTGTTTGAGTGTATCTGATTTTACCTGGCTGTCGTCTGTAACCGAAAGGGCAAAGTTGGCTGCAACCGGATTGCCACTTTTATCAGTGACTTCTAAATGAAGGGCTACACTATCCCGCTGGCCATAGCTTGGCTGGTTGGGTGTTATTTTGACGCGAAAGTGATCGGTATGGTCTATGTAAACCAAACGTTCGTTAAGTGTTAGATGATTGGCGGTAGCAAGTATAAATTTTGCTATGCCGGTCGGAAAAATACTTTTAGCCACTTTAAAGCGTAAAAATGGTCGATCTAATACTATTGAATTACCGTAACGTGTTATACCATGCGACTGCCCCAGTAGGTAATAAACTTTATTGCTGTTAACCAAGTCTGGCGTTGTTCTGAGGGTGATATAACAGGTATCTGTTTGGTAGATATTGTTTATTTGTAAAAGTGTGCCCGATGCTTTTACAGCCGGAAGGTTGTAGTTTTTAAACTGCCCATTAGGTAGCTTAACTTTTGCGTAATAGTTTTGATTAGAATCTGGTATAAATTTAAACGAGCCAATGCCTCCATAAGAAGTGCTGAAGGCGGTTACCGTTTGCCCGTTGCTGTCATAAATATTACCGTTTACTGATGTGCCCATACCGTCTTCATTCACGGCCTTAAAAGCTACCCGTGCCGGCATCCCGGCTACGAGGTAGCCGCCCTCGGGCATAAACTGCAAGTCCATATTTTCGGGGCGATTGAGCGGCAAAGGCATTAGGATACGTCGGTTGCCCTGCCCTTTACGCAGGTCAGTCAATGTTATACTGAGCGGTTGTATTCTATATTTTTCAGGCAGATCAAAATTTACGTTTACCATGCCGTCAAGATCTGTAGAGATCTCGTTTTTTAGAATATTCTTTTTACCTGCGTTAACTCGTAATTGCATCTCACGCAGTCTTACGGGTTGCTGGTTAAGTTCAGCGAGCCGAAGGATAAGCTTTATATTTTCTTTACCGTTAGCATCAACAGACTGCGTTTTATGGTTAATTAACCAATCATTTCCACTACTGTTACTTACATAGAAGGGTTTGCGAAAAAAGCAGGAATCGCCAAAATTTCGCATCCAGTTGGTATAGGCTATTAGTGTGTAATTACCCTGAGGAATATCATCTGGCTCAAGTTTGATATTGCCAAAAGTTAGTCCTTTATAAATCGGTACCATAATTCGTTTTGCCAAACGGCTGCTATCGCCAACTATTTCAACATATAAAATACCGCTTTTGGTAGTTGCCGTCAGGTAGGCAGCATCCAATAGGTAAGCTTTAAACCATAAGGTATCACCTACATTGTAGTTAGGTTTGTCTGTTTGTAAATAAATTTTTTCGATACCTACACTTTCAATATGCTGATTTACGGTACCTATTAATTGTTTAAGCGGATTTACAGTCGGCGATTGCGCAACAGCTATATTTAGATAAGCGCCGGCAAATAATATCAAAGCAAACAGCAGGCAACTGCGCTTAAATATGTTTTTCATGTGTAATGTTAGGTTATGTAATACTAAAGGTAAGAATTGAGATATAATAAGCAATAGCTTATACAAATAATATTATAATACACTTTAAGCCCGGATTTATATGCATGCTATTAGGCAAGGTGTAAACGCAGGTGTTGAACAACAGTATCAAAATGAATTTAAAAATAAAGCCTGAATTATCTGTCAATGTAATTCGACTGATAATTCAGGCTTGAAAAAGATGGATGGTAGGTTAAAAAAGACAATATGAGTTGATGATAGTGTTAAACCTCAAGCATCATACTCTCACCCAGTCTTTTAAATCGAAATCATATTTTTTAATAACCTTAGCTGGGTTGCCTGCAACCACCGAATATGCCGGTACACTTTTGGTTACTACGGCATTGGCTGCCACCACGCTGTGTTTACCCACGGTTACACCTGATGTGATGACGGCGTTGGCCGCTATCCAGCACTCATCCTCAATAACAATAGGGGCAGTTAATATTTTTTGGGTATGTATGGGCTGGGTTACATCGCGGTATTCGTGGTTTAGGGCGCTTACCACGATGTTTTGTGCCAGTATTACATCATTGCCAATGGTTACCGGGCCAATAATAACGTTACTCATGCCCACCAAGCTATGATTACCGATAATCACGTCACCTACGCCATTATTGATGGTGCAAAAATCTTCGATGGTTGAATGGGCCCCCAGTTCAAATCGGTTAAAGGGCAGCACATCAATGCGGGTACGGCGGCGTATGGTAGAGCCCTTGCCGCGTTTGTGCAAAAACGGATTGAGAAAAAGCTTTACCCAAAGCCGTGGTGCAGCGCCGCCTTTAGGAATAAGCATACGATGAACTGTCTTTTTTAAGGAAGTATTATTTTTGATTTGTTCTTTGAACGACATCGGCTTTGCGTTATAAACTAAATATTACTGAATTTGCGGGGCATTTTGATTGATAGCCTCTTGCTTGCGCTGCGCTTTTTCCCAGGCTGCACTTTGCGAACCGGCAAAATATCTGAAAATGCCACGGATAACGGCATAGTTCATCATGCAAAAGTAGTAGGGGATAAACAGTGCCTTTACTTTGATTTCTTTCCGCTCCAGTAACCAGCCTACAAGTGACGCCGTGTAAAATAAAACCTGCGCGGCAAGTAGTATCTTGTAAATCAGGGGCGCTCCTCCCTGCAATACAATAACGACGTTCAGTATCAAAGCCAATATCATCAGAAAAGGAACCACCGTCCACCGGAGTACCCGGTGGCTAATGTACTGGAAAGATAAAAGCGGCTGCGGAAAGGGGTTAAGCAGGCTTTTGAGCCAAATGATAGACTGTATGCCGCCTGCTGCAATACGTATTTTACGTTTCAGTTCTTCTTTTACATTGGCCGACGAGGTTTCGCTGGCATAGGCCTCAGGCTCGTAAACTACCCTGTAACCTTTTTGGGCTACCAGCAACGAAATCATAAAATCATCCAGGATAGCGTCGGGTGACACAGGTTGATATAGCTCTCTTCTAATGCTAAAAAGCTCGCCGGCGGCACCTACTACCGAGTACAGCTCCGAGTCCCAGGCCTTTAGCTTTGATTCGTATTTCCAGTAAAAGCCTTCGCCTGCAGTGGCATCGGCCGTCTCATCCACCTGCACCCGCTTTTCGCCTGCTACAGCTCCTACTTTAGCGTCGGCATAATGTCGGCAAATGTTAAGAAGGGCATCCGGGTTGAGGTACGTATTGGCATCAGTAAAAACCACTACCTCGGTTGTTACAGTATCCATGGCACGATGAACGGCGGCAATCTTACCCCGGCGCTCGGGCGAATGCAGTAGCCTGATTTGCGGATAAGTTGCTACCAGTTCAGGTGTACGGTCGGATGAGCCATCGGTAATAAAGATGAGTTCGAGCTTGCCTGCCGGGTAATGAAGTTGCAGCGTGTTCTTAATTTTTTCAATAATAAAACCTTCTTCATTATACGCAGCAATAACCAGGCTGCAAGAGCGTAGGTTAGCCTCATTGATAGCCGGAACCGTAGGTTTACCCTTTACGATACGCTTGATTTTAACCAGTGCAAACAGCAAAATACCATAGCCGGCAAAAGCATAAAAAACAATAAACAGGCTAAGCCAAAGTAATATTTTCATAATTAATTAAAGGGGTATCCTAAATGAGTGCTGGTTTTGCTGTTGGTAAAATTCCATTTAATGGCTTTAAACAAAAGCCCGGCAAAGCCTTTGTGGCCCTGCCTTGCATAATTAAGCAGGTTGCGGGGGGTAACTACCGATAAAAAATACAGGTAAAACACCATAATGGTAAAGGCTGATGGAGCATTACGCCGGATGAACAAAATGCGATTGCGGTTCATAAAGTACTCCTTCAATCCGCTCATCTTACCTACCGAAACCGATTCTTTATGATAAATCAACGCTTTGGGTTCGAGCCATATCTCGTAACCGGCACGCTTAATGTGGTCGTTCCAGTCCATTTCTTCATAGTATAAAAAGAAGTTTTCGGCCATCAGGCCTGCCTTGTCCATAGCTTCGCGGCGCACCATCATAGCGGCACCATGTACATAGCCGGTTGGGCCGGTGGCGTGGTCGTACTGGCCTCTATCCTCCTCAAACTGGCCAATGCATTTATTACGCATGGTATAATAGTTCATGTTGGTAAAGCCGGCATATTGCAGCATTTGAGGCTGGTCAAAATAGCGTATTTTGGGTGATACCATGCCCACTTTGGGATGTTTGTCCAAAACCGCCACCAAGGTTTCTACCAGTCCCGGGGTAAACTCGGTATCGTTGTTGATAAAGAAGAGGTAGTCGCCTCCAGCCGCCTGGATACCTAAATTATTGCCGCCTGCAAAACCCAGATTGATATCCGACCGTATAAAGGTCACGTTCGGGTATTTCTTTTGCCACTGCGGTACCGGATTTTGCTTGCTGGCATTATCTACCACAATAATTTCGATAGCCGGGTAGTTGTTTGTTGACGCAATAGAGGCCAGCAACTGCTCAGTGACCTGATTTTGATTGTAATTAACCGTAATGAGCGAGACCGTTTTCATTGCGGACGTTTACGAAAACGGCAGTACAAAGGTTGAGATGAATTAAGCACTTTAAATTGGCAAAGCACAAAAACATACAAAAGGAGGTGCAACAACTGCGGCATGCGGTTGATAAGCAAGCCAATATTGACCATAAGCTCAACGAATTGCTGGCCCTGCTTGCCGATAGTGAGATAGATAGTGTGAAAGCCCGCAGCATCCAGCAAAAGCTAAACCAGGCACTGCAAAAAAAGACATCATACAAAAAGGAATTAAATGCTTTTAAGCAAATTAATACCACTGACAAAGCAGACCGGACTGAGTTGTTAGATGAATTTAGCGTGATGCTGGCCAATCATCAGGTAGACACCCGAATGTCTAAAAAATACCTGATGGGCGAACGTTTAGCCAGGTTTTTTCTCATCATCATTAGCCTGGTATTAATTGTGCTCGGTTTTGCAATGATTGTGATGCCTGCCCCGCCTTATTTTGAGATATTCACCATTTTTTATTTCGACCTGCAGGATGGTGTTACCTTGATGGATTTAATATCCCTGCTGATTATTCTTTCCGGAATATATCTGCTGGTAAGGTCTGTTTATAAACCTTTAAAAACAACGTAATTATGGCAACTGGCTTATCTAAAAATGTTTTACTGGTTGATGATAATCCGCTGTTTTTAAAAATATTGTGTCAGGCTTTTGCTGCTGCAGGCTTTAACTGCCAGGCTGCAAATTCGGGTGCCGAGGCGCTGGAGCGTTTAAAAACCTTCAAACCCGATGTTATTTTATCCGACTACGAAATGCCGGGTATGAACGGGCTTGAATTTCGTCTCAATGTTTTGCAGATTGACGCCCTGAGAGAAATACCCTTTTTGTTTTTAACCGCACACGAGGATGAAGGCATCATGTACACCAGCCTCAATTTACAGGCTATCGACTACGTGCTTAAAACCACGCCTTTTGATGTAATTGTATCCAAGCTAACCAACCTGCTGCATACGGTAAGCAAGCAGCGCGAAATTAGTGAGCAGGAAATACGCAAAACCGTTGCGGCGCTTAACATCAAAACAGCGCCGGCTGCTCCTCCGAAAGTAAACGGCTTTGATATTGATTTTTGGCACCAGAGTTATCAGAATATACCAGGCGGAGATTTTATAGATTTTATTGATACCGGTAATTACCTGTTTGTAGTGATAGGTGATTTGATGGGAAAAAAATGGAAGGCCTGGTTTTATATATTTACCTATTTAAGTTATATCAGGGCCGCCATCAGGTTCAGTGTAATTACTGCTGACACCTCATTGGCTGATACCCTGCAGCAAATTAACGCCGTAGTATGCCAGGATGAAGGATTGGATAATATTTTATCAAGCCTTTCGCTGGTGCGTATTGAAAAACAGACTGCAAATGTTATCTATTCCGGTGCGGGCGATTTGCCTTTATTGCATTACAGGTCAGGCACCCAGGAGCTTTTGCAGGTGAAATCTACCGGTATGTTACTCGGCGTGTTGCCTGATGGTTTTTACACCGAGCAGGAGATTGCACTGGCACCGGCAGATGAGCTTTATATTTTTACCGACGGTTTGATTGACATTAGTGCCGGCGGTCAGCAAAAAACAGACTACCGTTATTTTGCCGGTCAAATGGCCGGTTATTTGCGTAATGGTCAATCATTCAGCGACATTAAAAATAAACTGCAGCAGCAAGCGGCCACTTTAACCGACGACAGCAGTATTATCTACATAAAAAAAACTAATTAGCATGCTTAAAATTATTAATGAACACCCCAATTATATAGTAGCTCAAGTTAATATTGCCGGGGCTAACCTCAATCATGCTGATGCATTTAAATCGGAACTGGTATCATTATTGAACGACAACGAGCGTAGCGTATGGCTCGATATGGAACAAGTTACTTATGTAGATAGTTCTTTTTTGGGCGCACTGGTAGCGGGCTTGAAACATGCATTAGGAGCAGGGAACGAACTGGTGTTATTGAATTTGCAAAAAGACGTACACGATTTGTTGAAACTCATCAGGTTAGACCGGGTTTTTAAAATATACGCTGATGAGCAGGCCGCTAAAGCTGCTATAAATCAATAATAGATGAATACCAGGCAGAGCTTTGAATTTGATAATCAGGCAGGCAGCATCAGCAGCTTCAGTCATCAAATGCTCGAGTGTTTGGTAGGCCATTTAGTAAGCCATCACCATGACGGGCAATTAATGTTTAAAGCCAGGTACATTATAGGCGAATTCTTAAACAATGCCGTCAAACATTCGGCATGCAGTAAAACAGTTTTTACGCTGACCATCGAAAATGATTGTTTAACTATTGCCAAGTCTGACGAGGGAAATAAGCTGGAATTGATAAATAAAGTTGGCTATCTAAAAAGCGACGTGCCCACGCTCATCACCGCCGATGGTTTACATGAGCTATATGTAACCAAAGAAAGCGAACAACTGCTTAGCTTTTTTTGCCGTGAACCTGAAAATGAGGAAATAACTATAGAGCATCTGCACGAGCACATGGGGCTTCTAATTATTGCCAAAGCAGCCGACAGATTCACTTACAGCTTCATTAACCCGGTAAATACCTTCACCGCTATCCTTAATTTAAATTAGCAGTTTGTATTAACCGCTGATTGAGCATTTCAAGTAGCTCTGGCGATTTTGTAAAATCAAATTTACGGGCAAAAAAATGTTCTGGGTTAATCAGGTGTTTACTGTCCGCCATGCAAAGTGTTTTAGGGCTGGCAGTACCGGCCGACCAGTCCATGTACCTGAGATTGTTATTGACCAGTACCTTACAATGGGGCGAGTTGTATAAAATGGTTTGAAATATAAACTCGTCGGGTGCCCAGGTAAAAGTAGTAAAGCGCCTTAGTCGGTCATTTTTTTCCCAGTAGTTCACAATATGTTTTACACAGGCTAACGGAATGGTAAACCATTGCGAACGGCCCACGGGCACCAGTCCGCTGGGGATGTTGCGTTTAGGCATCACCCGGTTTACCAGCTTTTGGGCAACATAACGCCCCGGGAATTTAAAGTTGTTTAAGTGGTATTGCTCAACGCGCGGTAAAGCTTCCTGCCACTCGCCATGCATTTTGGCATAACTCATAAACGCTTTTCCGTGATTGGCAGACAGGTAACGGTGGAAGGCAATCGGCGGTTGTAAAGGATAGTCGGCACCGCTGAGCAGGTTCAAATAATCATAAGCCACACCTGATGCCAGTATTTCTTTAAAGCCGTTAATAGTAGCTGTAACAATATTGCACGCTCCCCAGCTCACTTTTACACGCTGTTTAATAAATAAAACGTTGGGCAGGCCGGCCAAGCGTGCAAACTGGCTAAAATCAGTTTTTTTATCGAGGTGAATATATACAGCATCATCTTTATAAGCCAGGCTTTTAACCAGGCTTTCGAGTTGGCCGGGGTTGTTATGTGCCAGTATTAAGTGTGCTATCTTCATGGTATTTGGTAACAACCAAAATATTTACGGTCTGTTAGTGCTTTACAACTAATTCTCCCTTTTTACTCAAAAACATGATTAAAGGTTTTAGGTCAACATTGATATAAGCAGGGTACTCGTAATTATTTAAAGGGTGAATAATAAAATCAACATTGTAAATCAGCGGAAAGATACGCTGTTAAACTGGAGTGGTATAGGCTAATGCATATTTTAAGGTAATTTTAAGCCTGTATTTCATGAAATTACGCATTACAAGTAACTACCATTATTTATATACGTATTAGCGCAATATCATAAAATGAATACAGTGCCCGTACCCACTCAGTTTCCGGATATTACGTTATTAGTCACGCATTACAACCGCAGCCAGTCTTTGCAAAGGCTGTTACAGGCTTTCCAAAATCAGCATATTGTATTTGGTGACATTGTTGTTTCTGACGATGGCAGCAAGCCCGAGCATATCAGTCAATTGCAGCAACTGGCTATTAAGTACAAGTTTAGGCTGGTAAATACGCCTAAAAACAGAGGGTTAGGCAATAACATTAACAAAGGGCAGGATGCTGTAAATACGCCGTATACCCTTTACGTGCAGGAAGATTTTGACCCTGCTACAGACTATGCCACTCATTTAAACGATGCACTCAGTATTATGAATGAGCGTGCTGATGTGGATATGGTACGCTTTTATGCCTATTTCAAATATCCATATCTAAAGCCATATCGCAACGGCTTTTCCGAAATGGTGTTTAAACTATGGTATCCGGGTTACCGTAAGTTTCATGTGTACAGTGACCACCCGCATTTACGCCGTACCTCTTTTTTTGAAAAATTTGGCCGCTATGCAGAAGGTATTAAAGGCGACCGTACCGAATTTTTAATGAACTTGTCCTTCATCAAAAAGAAAGGTAAAGCCATGTTTTACGAAGATTACAAGGGCTTATTTGAGCAGATTAACTCGAACGATGAACCCAGTACCATGAAACGCAGTGATTTACGGCAAAGCAACAACCCAGCTATAGTATTAGGCCGGGCATTGTACCGTAATGTTAAGCATACGTGGGAAGTACTTTTTTAATGGCCGAATAAATTTCGGCTACATTGTTTGTCCAGGTGTGTGTACCTGCAAACTTAATACGCTCTTGCTGCAGGCGTTCGCTATTTTCAGATAGTGCTTTATCTACCAGGCGCACGTAATCTTCTTTGGTTTCTCCTAAATAAACGTGACTGGCAAAAGTGCTCATGGCTTCGGTGCGTGTAGCTACGGTGGGTTTGCCCATAGCTAAATACTCATCAATCTTGCGCGGATAGTTGCCTATAGTTACCTGGTTTACAATTTGAGGATTGATGCAAACATCAAAGGCGCTAATATAAGCCGGTAGCAGGTCCGGGTTTTTTGCCCCTAAAAAGTGAACGTTTGGCATGCGGTGCAAATCGCTTTTCTGAAACTCGCCATCCTCGGGCCCAACCAATACAATATTAATATGCGGGCGTTGTTTAGCCAGATGCCTGATGATATCCATATCCAGCCGGATGCTTTGCAAGGCCCCTACGTAGCCCACAATAGGTTTAGGTATGTAAGCAATATCAAGCGGTACCGGTTTTTGCTGATTATAGCCGGTAAACGTATCTAAATCGCAACCCTGACCTACATAAAAAGAGTTAGCGTTATACTTTTTGCAATAGTTAGCCAGGTAGGTGGAGTTAGCCATACAAATATCGCTCTTGGCAATCAGTTCGGGCTCCATGGTTGTGCCGTGTGTTTTCCAGTAATCTACAGCCAGCATAAAATCGCGCGAGTAATAAATGCTGAGCGCCGGTTGTAATAGCTCCTTCAAATAAAAGCACCTGAACATGTCATTGTCGTTAAACAATACGTAGTCTTTAAAGCCTAATTGCTTAACCGCTTTTTTGATGGAGCGGGCAAAGCGTTTGTTGTTTAACTTATTTAAAAAGGTATAAACTGCGTTATGCTTCATCCAGTTAATGGATTCAATTATTTCGTCCGGGTAGTAAGTCCACAAGTTTTTTTGCAAGTGTATCAGGCCGTTGGTTTTGCCTTTAATAACCTCGAGCCTTGTCTTTACATTGGGTGAGTCTTTATGACGCAACAGGGTAATCCGGTCGAGCGGAGAGTTGATGTACAGTACCCGGTTGTGCTTGCTCAGCTCCAAGGCAATGTTTTTGCAGTTGCTGCCAATTTCGGTGTCCCAGGGTTGCTGCCCAACAATAATGATGTCTTTATTCTGGATTAAAGCGTTGCTGCTCATATAACTTGTGCCGAAAGCGATGATGTTTTTTCTAATTCCAGTTTTTCTTTTTGTTTGGCCTGGTCTAACCTGAAGGTAACTTCAATTAAAGCTACCTCAAAATAAAAGAACACGTTGGATGGGTATTGTACCAAAGCCTCCTGCGGAAAGTTAGCAATATTATA
>CAXYKR010000397.1:0-19047 GCA_964277815.1 uncultured Mucilaginibacter sp.
CTTCATCCCCCACAGCATCAAGAGGCGTGGTTACCAATGGTACTCCACCATATATGCGTGCAAGGTCAAAATAACGGTAGGCACGCCAGAAGTAAGCTTGAGCCGCAAATCTTCTCTTAACAGCTAAAGGCAAAGTCCCATTATTAAGGTCGCGTAGAAACATATTGATGTACCTGATTCTACCATAATTAGTAGAGGTCGCATTTGAGGTACCAATATCTGCTACAGTGGCTATAGTTACCGAACCTCTGGTAAAAGCATTATCAGAATACTGCTCTTCTGTTAACGGATTTACCTGGCCACTTAACGCACCAGAAAGGTTGGAATTACCAAACCAGGCCGGTTGATTTTGAGTGTAAAGAAAGTCAACGCTTAATTTAACCGTAGAAGAATCGTTATAAACCTGGTCGACTGTAAAATTGCCTAAGTCTTGTTTCTCCAAAACTTTTTTACAACTACTCATCGAAATGACAGCACTTGCGGCTGCTAATATATATAGAGATGTATTTTTCATTTTACTCAACTTTTTATAATCCCACATTTAAACCTAATGATACTGTTCGTAAAGTTGGATAAGTGTACAGCGATGTTGCCATATCCCGATACTTATCAGGGAATGGGTTGATGAATTGAACCGGATTGGTAGCAGTAACATACAAACGAGCACTGGCCAAACCTATTTTATTAGCCCAGTTAATAGGTACGGCAAAATTCAAGGTGGCATTTGTTACGTTTAACGTAGTAGCACGAACTAACCATAAATCGCTGGTTGCATCATAATTGTTCAAATAACCCGGAGCAGGAAATCTTGCATCGGTGTTAGTTGGTGTCCAGTGGTCAACCCAATAAGCCGGGCGGTTATCATAAATAGATGCGCCACTGCTCGATTGGTTAAATGGTTTTCTTCCATCAATAGAAGTCCATCCACCCCAAGACGCACCCATAATTACGTTTAAACTTACCGGGCCGTACCCTGCGCTAAAGTTTAAGCCCAAACTGTTGTGGTTACTCTGTCTTTTTTTGATGTACTGCAAATCAGAATTATCGTTGGTAATCACACCATCGCCATTAACATCCTCGTAATTAACCATACCTGGCATAATGCGATCGCCAAATATTTTCACGTTAGCTGCACCGCCGGCAGCAGCCGCACGAGATGCAATAATAGCATTTGCTTCTTCCTGGGTTCTGATGATACCTAACGATTTGTAACCTAAAATACCAGGGTCGCTCGATTTTCCGGTCAGATCCTGGATTGTTCCGCGCAGGTTGGCTGCAATATCATACTTAATATATTTGTTGTCATTCCAGGCAAAGAATGGGCTAAAGCTGTACGTAAACTTACCCACATTGTCGCGCCAGCCTAATTGAATCTCGTAACCAAACGTGTTTACAATACTGTAGTTCTCGGTTGGTACGCTTGCTCCAATGGTAGCAGGTGCAGACGATGAAATATTGGTTAACAAATCACGTCCGTGAGTCCAAAAGTATTCTGCCGAAAGCGATAATCTGTTTCTCAGGAATGCCATGTCAACGCCGTAATTCAGCTTGGTAAATTTATCCCAGGTAACGTCAGCATTCGGAATAGCCAAGTTTGGACGAATAGCAGGGCCTTTTACACCCTCATTAAATACAGGCCCGCCGTTATTTTGAGTGCCAACAGCATAGTTAGCCTGATATTGATACGGCCTGGTGTTATCTGTACCTACAATACCCGCCGATGCACGTACTTTAAACAGGTCCACCCAGGATACGTTGTTTTTAAAGAAGTTTTCCTGAGATATTACCCAACCCAATGAAGCAGCCGGGAACCCACCCCAGTTATGTCCTGGCGCAAAACGTGAGCTGCCGTCAGCGCGATAGACTAATTGCAATAAGTATTTATCAGCATACGAATAGTTTAACCGGGTGATCACAGATTGAAAACCTGTTGTGCTTACCTGGCTGAACTGGTCTGACGTTTGAGCGCCTGTGGTAAAAGTTTGGTAAGGCAATGCACCTGCAACCACACCACTGGCTAAAGCGGCTACACCTTCCGAGTTAGATTCGCGCTGTTCAAATAACGCAATGGCCGAAATATTATGTTTACCGAAGGTGCGGCTATAATTTAAACCTGCGTCCAATTGATAGTTGTTGGCAAAAACAGGATTTAAACGCACCCTATCTCCGTTTAAAATAGTTGGTGTACTTAGCAAAGTGCCACCTGGGATGTGCAAGTTTGTACCTAAGCCACTAAACTTACCGTACATAAAAGACGTTCCAAATTGTTTACCAAGCGTGTTGTTTAAGTTCTTGTTAAACGTAACCGTTGCTGATAAACCTTTGACACCGGGAATTTCATAGTTTAATCTGCCTAAGATATTGGTTACAAAGTTTTGTGAACTTGTGAAGTTGTTAGAGTTTTGTACCTGGAAAAAGTTGATGTTATCAATACCACCAGTAGATGAAGAGCCTAACAATACCGGCAACCCGTTAATGAAATATTCTTGCCAAGGCTGAACGTTTTGTAAAGTGGCTACGTCGTTATCTAATGATTCTGTTGTACTGTTTAGCTTATACCAGTAACTTTTTGAGTAACCTACGTCGGTGCTTAATGATAAGAAGGTAGTTAAGCCTTTAGCTGGTTTTGCTTCGATGCTTGCACGTACTCCGTATTTGTTAGAGTTTACACCTTTAAAGTTCGAGTTTTGATTTAAATAATCAGCGCCCACAAAATAAGTGATTTTATCAGTACCGCCGCTGATGCTCACCGCTTCGCGCCATACCTGCGAAGATTGAAAGGCTTCGTCTAACCAGTTGTGGCTGTTGTTTGCAAAATAGGCAAACTCATCTGGTGTATACCAGGCTGAGTTCCGAGTGTTATCGGTAGTACTGGTGCCGGTTCCAACATATACGCCGTTAACAAGACTAACACCTGGTCTTACTAAAAAGCCATCGGCATTATAGTAGTTAGTTTGAAATGTTGTTGGGTCAGCAATATATGAACCACTTCCGGTAACGGATGTAATTGCTGCACGGCCCTGGTTATAATCATTATTAAATGTTGCCAACTGAGTAGAGTTCATCATTTTGGGCAGCATGGTAGCATTCGAGATACCCAATGAGCTGCTAAAGCTCACTCTCGGAGCGCCAACACGGCCTCTTTTAGTGCGAATTAAAACAACACCGTTAGCACCAGAAACACCATAAATAGCTGCTTCAGCATCTTTCAGAATGTTGATACTTTCAATTTGTACCGGATCAAGTAAATCAAAGTCAGCTTGCGTACGAATGATGTCGTCAATAACGAATAATGGGTTGGTACCCTGACCGCCGTCTTTAGCAAAAGCCGTAGGATTACGAATAGTAATTGTAGCAGGCTGACCGGGACGTTGCACACCGCCAGAAACGCTAATACCGGGAGCTGTACCTCTTAGCAATGCGCTGGCACTTAAAGCAGGTACATCTTCTACCTTTTTCAAGTCGATAACCGAAACCGCACCGGTTGCAGTTGCTTTTCTTTGCGAGCCGCCATAACCGGTAAATACTATCTCGTCTAAAGCAGTGGCTTTAGCAGGTTCAAGTTTAGCATCAAAGTTGTTTTCACCTATGCGTAAGGTCCGTTCCTGGTATGAATACCCAACATACCTCACGCTTAGGACCACATTTTGTGCGTTTGTTACTTTGATTGAGTACCTGCCGTTGACGTCAGTTTGTGTAGCTACATTGCTACCCTTAACCTGAATGGTTACGCCTACAAGCGGTTCATTTTTATCGCTGCTGGTTACGGTACCGGTAATGGTTCGCGTTTGCGCAAACACAGCACCGGTTAAAACGAGCAACAAAAAACTCAGTAAAATTTTCTTCATTGTTTAGTTTGTGTTGTTCAATAATTGGATGAGAGCTTCTTTTAATTGGATGGAGTTGATTTCTATTTCATATTTTTTGGTTTTAGGTGGGGAGTTTTTTATAAAGGCCGGCAGCCTTCAAATGCCGGCCCGGGTATGATTAATTTTGTTGTTTTGCGTTTTTCTCGTCTTTGATGCGGGCCATCCAGGCGGCTTCTTCTTTTTTCATGTCGATGCCGGCCTGCGACAGGTAATTATTAATGCGCCCTTTGTATTTACCAAACCAGGCATGTTTTTTCTCAGACGACTCAGCGTCCATCGAATGTTCGCGCGCCTCAACTAACCAAGCCATTATCTGAGTTTTCTGAGCTTCGGTTAAATTAGGCAGCATAGCCTGGTAAGCGGTATAAGTAACGTTAAGTACATTGTAAGTCATGCCATCTTTTACCTCGTCAATCTGTACAGGAGATAAACCTACTTTAGCCAGTTTTTTTAAGTATTTCGGGTGCAGTTTGTCTACCTTGGCAGTTGTCTCTTCATCAACTGCTTTAAGTTTAGCATTCGCCGCTTCTTTGTCGGTATTGGCTTCGCTTTTAATCACCGATTTTTTATTGTCGCGCAGCACATAAATGTCATTTAAATCCTGGTACTGCTTAGCCACTACATCGGTTACTTTGTTGGCCTGCGTAGAGTCTGGCAGGTTGAGTCCTTTTACAATCTTGGCCGCACGGGCATAAACCGTTTTGCGGTAAGCCATTTCTTTTTCTACTGCAGAGGCGTTATCCTGCGCCCAAACAGATACCGATTGAAACAGCAACGCTGCAAACAGGCAATACACTAATCTTTTCATCACTTATTATATTTAAAAGGGTTGAATACTATAACTGAACACCGCCGCAGAAATGCACTTTAAGGCCAAGTTCTTGTAAAGCAGCGGCCTTAACACGGCATGCTTTGTGGGCCATTTCTTCGCTGGTGGCGTATACTACCTGGATGTGGTTGGCCTGATGGCGGCCCATCATTTGGTTTTGGGAAACTCCTTTTAAGGTGGCGTTCATGATAGGCCACTGCGAGGTAGTTAGGTCCCAGCGGCGCTGAGTTTCCTCTTCAGGCAGCAATACCGACTCCCCTACGCCTAAGTCGCAGTGCAGTTCGTTATTCATCACATACACGCGGCTCCATACTAAATGACCGGGTTTACTGATGCCTTTTAAACTGCCACCGCCCAAACGGAAATACATCGCCGGTTGGCGTTCGCTTGATGCCCCCTCGTAGCCACCAATAAAGTGAGCTGGAGGCGCAGCGCCCGATATCAGGAAAACCCAAATAAAATCATTAATACCGTTACCCTCAAAATGCTCGCCCCAACGGATGTCATGTAATGTAGTTTCGCCCGGCATACCTAACTGTTTCCATAAGTGGTAGGTAACCAAAGCGTCGATACCGGCACACTCATCTACCTCGTTAAAATGAGGCAAGGCATCACCGGCATAAAGTTCTTTACCATCGGCGGCATACACCGGCGGACGGTCCTGGTTATTTAATAAACCTTCCACTAAATCGCTGGCCGGGGTTAAATCTTTTAAGCCTTGTTGGTATTGGATGCCGATGGTGTCGCAACCAAATTCGTCGGCAATGCGGGTCGCGGCAATGTACATTTTGCACTGCTCCAGTGTTTGCGCTTCAGTCAGTTCATTTTCAGGCTGTTGGCCCCAGTCAAACTTCATACCTTTTTGCAATAACCAATCCAGAACTTTACGTGCTTCTTCGTCGGTTACCAGTTGCATGGCAGCGTATAGCGACGACTGGCTTAAACGCTCTTTGAATATACCGGTAGCATGTAACAAATCATCCGGAATGATGGCATTGAACATACCCATACAACCTTCGTCGAACACGCCCATGATGGCTTTGTTGTGTTTGAGGTTGCGGCCAAATTCGCGGCCTAATTTCTCGTCGTCGGCAGGCAGGTTTATCTTGTCAAAGCTTTGCACGTGCGACTGGTCGTGACTCACCGAACCGTTTTGCAGCCACTCCTGCAGTTTTTGGGTAAAAAACTCGTCGGTAAAGTCCTCGCTCCATAAGGTGCTGTATTTAACGCCGGCTTTGGTGAGTGATCCGTTTAAGTTTAACATACCTACCAAACCAGGCCAGGTACCGCTCCAGTTGGCAACAGTTAAAATAGGCCCTTTGTGGGTTGTTAAACCAGCTAATACGTGGTGAGTATATTGCCAAACACTTTCGGCAACGATAATGGGCTGCTCAGAATTGAGGTTGCGGAATACCTCGATACCCATTTTTTGAGAATCAATAAAGCCATGCTGTTTGGCTTCGTCGTAAGGATGGGCACGTTTAACGGTCCAACCTTGTTTGGCTAAGGCTGCAGTTAGCTGCTCTTCCATGGCTTGCTGCGCCGCCCAGCAATTTTGATTGGCTGACAATCTTAAATCGCCGCTGGCAACTAACAATACTTGTTTGCTGTAGTCTGTTTCTGACATAGTAAATTAAGTGAAATGCAGCAACAGTCACTTACACAGACCGATAGAATTTTAGACCGGAAATAGTAACAACATCATACCCAAAAACAAAATTTAAACGGTACGTGTACGATGAGTAACTAAATTGGTAAAATAATAATGTTTGGTTTGCCTTGGTAAACTGGTTAGCTACACAAATATGAATTATGAATATAAATAATTTTTGCAGTTTTTTATCAATTTACTGTACAATGTTATCATCCAAAAAATTTATTATTTCAAAGCGCATGCAAATTACTTTCAGGTTCTAAGTGTAATTAAAACACTAAATAACCTTACAGAAAGCATAAATTTTACAAATTAAGTTTAAGGTAATAGGTAACGGGATAATTTATTATAACAAAAGGCCGCAGGTGATGAGAAATTGATAAGACAAATGAGTACAAAGTTTCATCAATTTCTAACATATTTAATAAAGACGTAACTGGTGTAAAATATTACACCAGGCTACCGATTGACAATTGCTGTTGCAGATTAGAATAATCGTTGTACAACTGAATCACTTTATCTTTTACTTCGGAAGAAAAATTGCCGACATCACGGCGGGTGAAAGTAGACAGTTTGAGTCCGCGTTTTTGAAGATAGAATTTGGCAACAATTGGATACACATCGTGCATCACATCCATATTATCAATAAAAAATTGTTGCACCTGATTAACCTCGGCAGTTAAAGAAGCATTGTTGTAATTATCGCACAACCAAACAATCAGCTCAGGAAAGTAATTGCCCTGAATACATGACAAACCTGCCGACCCGGCTTTTAAAGACTCCACCGCATGAACCATATAAGCATCATACAATCCGAATGAGTATCCCTGAGTAGCTTTCAACTTAGCTTTAATCTGTTCGATATCAAGGCAGGTATCTTTATGATAGATAACACGACCAGTTGCTACAAACTGATGTAACTGTTCGGCAGATAGCACCCGTTTGTAAGGCACAGGGCACTCATAAAAACCCAGTGGCACTTGCTCAGTCTGGTTAATCAAGTCAAATACGCGGTCGTTAAACACGGCATCACTCTCACTGCTATCTGCCAGTAAACCGGTGATGGCAATAACGGCTTGTACACCGCAGTTATAAACTCGCTTTACAAACTGCGCCTGGCCTGCAATGGCACCGCCAAAGGTACCGGTAGCCACAACAGGCACTAAACCGTTGGTAACTTTTACCACATGCTCAATAATCTGGATGCGCTCGGCTTCGGTCAGTTCAAACATTTCGCTCGACAAGCAATTGGCAAACAGGCCTACGGCACCGGCTTGCAGGTAAAATTCGGTAAGGGATGTCAAGGCATCAAAGTCAATAGCGCCATTGTCTTTAAACGGCGTTAACATTACCGGAATAAAGCCTTTTTTATCTGTATTAGTTTGCGTATTCATGAGTGGTATATAAGCAGATATAGTATGTTATTTATGTAAAGAAATAGCCGAGGCTTCTGTAGATTTTTGGCGCAACCTGGTGATGATAATACCAGTTAAAAATATGGTAAGCGTGCCGATAACAATCACCATGTTTTGATGCAAGGTATTGCGTATCCAGCCATAATTTTCGGGCAACAGCGGCGAAAGCGTCATCCATATAATGACCAGAATACCCACAGTAATGGCAATGATGGCTTCGTGGTTTCGGGTCTGTTTGCTGATGATGCCTAACAAGAATAAGCCCAGCATTCCGCCTGCAAATATGCCGGATAACTGCCACCAGATGTCAAGCACGCTTTTTACACCAATCATGGCAATACCAGCAATAATGCCAGCCACACCGGCTACAATGGTGGCCAGGTGCAGCAGGTTCATGGTTTGCTTGTCGGTAATATCAGGTTTAAAATAACGCTTGTAGATATCTTCGGAAAACACCGTTGCTGATGCATTCATACCCGAGCTAATAGTGCTCATGGCGGCCGATAGAATGGCTGACACGATAAGCCCCACCAAACCCGCCGGAATTTTAGTAACCATAAAATTTGGCATCACCTTATCGCCGTAATCCTCCGGTTTTAATGCTGCGGCTACCCGTGCAATTTCGCCAGCTGATGCACCGGGTGATAACCGCTCAACGGCTACCTGGTGGCGCAAAACTTCGGTAAGTTCGGGGTGAACCTGATAGTACGCATATAAACTGGAACCGATAACACAGAATAACAATGATACCGGCACGTATAGCACCACGCACAACCAGATAGATTTAACAGCCTGTTTTGATGAAGACGCTGTGTGGTAACGTTGCACATAGTTTTGGTCCATGCCAAAATTATTGAGGTTGATGAAAAAACCATAGAGTAAAACGACCCAAAACGTGGACTGCTTAAAATCGGGCAGGTAGCTACCCAGACTGAATTTATTATCCTGATGACCAATATCTACTATCTTGCTTACCCCGCCCGGCATATTGGTAATGATGATATACAAAATCAGTAAGGCACCAAATGTTTTGATAATACCCTGTACTACTTCGGTCCATATCACCGCCTCAATACCACCCAGTACGGTGTAAATGATAATGCAAATGCCCATGGTAAGGATAATGAGTTTCATGCTGTAACCGGTAAGTGCCTGCAAACTCAGCGCGATACCGAAAAAGATGGAACCCATGCGGGCCAACTGCGTAAGCAAAAAACAAATTACTGCGTAGGTACGCGCCCAAGCACCAAAACGATGCTCTAAATGCGTATAGGCCGACACCTCGCCGGTATGGCGATAGAAAGGAACAAAGTACTTGGCCGCCGCCCAAGCCGCTAAAGGCATGGATATACTAAACACAAACGCGTTCCAGTTGGTGCCAAAGGCCTTACCCGGAACACCCAAAAAAGTATTGCTGCTTAAAAAGGTGGCGTAAATAGATATGCCCAATGCCCAGCCGGGTATGCTGCCTGATGCTTTGGTAAACTGCTCAGTGTTTTTGTTGCGGCGCGAAAAATAGAAACCAACCAGCAGCATTGCCAGTAAATACACAGCAATAACGGCAAGATCGAGCGTTGGCAAGCTTCTCATTTAATAGATTTGTGTAAGAGTTATAATTGGTAGCTTTAACCTAAACGGCCAAAGGCATTTCACAAATCTATCAGCTTAGCAGGCAATTGTTTTATGATATTTTTTCTTTGTCTTATAGCATTTTATCCTAAATGGTACAATATCGTTATTTAACCCTGATAATTATTGTTGCAGGCTTTAGCCCGTCGGCTGTTGCATTAACCGAGATAGTGCCTGGGGCTTTACCGGCTTGCACAACAGCCAGGCACAAACCATGAAACGCTTTGCGCTGCGGTTCTTTAAATGATTCCATACTGTTTTGCGAACCATTATCTACACCGGCTAAAGTAGCTTTACCTTTGATGTTAAAACTAATCAGGTTATCGGCATTGGGCACTACATTACCGCTTTTGTCCAGCACACGTACCGTGATAAATGACAAATCAGAACCATCTCTTTTTAAAAGCTTACGGTCTGCAACTAATTCAATACGGTCGGGTTCTGCTGCGGTTGATACTTCTTTGATTAATACGGTTTTGCCGTTTAACCGGGAAATAGCTTTTAACGTACCAGCTTCAAAAGGTACTTTCCACGTTACGTGCAGGTCGTCGCCCTGCTTTTTTTGTATACCTAATGAGCGGCCGTTCAGGTAAAGTTCAACCTCGTCGGCATTGTTGTAGTACGCCCAAACATCTACCGTTTTTCCCAGCTGCCAGTTCCAATGCGGCAACAGGTGCAATACTGGCTTACTGGTCCACTCGCTTTGGTACATGTAGTAGCTGTCTTTAGGAAAGCCAGCCAAATCCACAATGCCAAAGTACGAGCTGCGCGCCGGCCATGGGTATGGCGAGGGCTCACCCAGATAATCAAAACCAGTCCAAACAAATAGGCCCGATAAGAAATCATACTTTTTGATGATTTTCCAGGTTTCTTCGTGAGTAGAGCCCCAATAGGCTGCTACATTATCGTAAGCGGTGATGGCAAACTCACTATTGCCCTGGGTAAATTTAGCTTTGGAGCTGGTGGGCCAATGCCGGGTGCTATCGGTTGGTGTATCATAAAACCCGCGAGTAGCATAGGCCGACATGGTTTCGGTAGCTATGAATTTTTGATTGGGATAATTTTTCGGAAAATCAGCATATACCTCTTGATGGTAATTAAGCCCTACCAAGTCCAAAGCGCCTGACTGATAAATGAAATTCTTTTTAGGGTCAGACTCACTTAAAGCCGAGGTAACAGGACGCGTTTTGTCCAGACTTTTTACAATGTCTACCAACTCGCGGGTAATGGTGAGCCCGGTACTATCAAACTGCTCACGTATCTCGTTACCAATACTCCACATGATGACGGACGGGTGGTTGCGGTCGCGTTTCACCTGGTCTTCTAAATCGCGTTTGTGCCACTCCGGAAAGTATTGGTAATAGTCCTGCTTGTTCTTTTTCTTGCGCCACATATCAAAGGCTTCATCCAGCACTAAAAAGCCCATGCGGTCGCATAGGTCTAAAAACTCCGGCGCAGGCGGGTTATGCGAGGTACGGATGGCGTTACAACCCATGTCGCGCAGTATCTCCAGCTGGCGTTCCATGGCACGCACGTTTACAGCGGCACCTAAGGCCCCTAAATCGTGGTGCATACAAACGCCTTTTATTTTCATAGCCTCGCCGTTGAGCGAGAATCCTTTGGCAACATCAAAATTAAAGCTGCGTATACCAACGTAAGTTTGATACTTGTCCAGCACAGTTTTGCCAGACACTATCTGCAGTACCACTTTATACAAATTGGGTTGCTCAACCGACCATAGCCGGGGCTGACCAACAATAATATTTTGCATGATATTTTGCAAGCTATCGGCACCTTCAATAGCGGTAGAAAATGAATTGATGAGTTGCTTGTTAGGTCCGTAAACCGTAGCCCTGAGCCGCAGGTTGGGTTGATGTACCACTACCTGCGTTTGCATACGGATGATGGCGTTGGAGTTGTTCACCTGAGTAGTAACAAACGAGCCCCACTGCGGAATGTATGATTTAGCGGTAGTAGTTAACCAAACATTACGGTAAATACCCGAACCGGTATACCAGCGCGAATTTGGCTGAGCAGAATTATCTACCTTAACGGCAACCGTATTGGCTTGACCGCCAAAGTGCAGGTAAGGTGTTAAGTCGTACTGGAAAGAGATGTAACCGTTTGGCCGCTTACCTAAATAATGACCGTTTATCCATACCTCACTGTTGCAGTACACGCCATCAAAATCAATAAATACGTTTTTGCTCTGCGATGAAGTCGGCACGGTGAACGTTTTGCGGTACCAGCCGATACCGGCAGGTAAGCCACCCTCGTTTTGGCCGGTGTTATTTTTTTCGCTGAAAGCGCCTTCAATACTCCAGTCGTGTGGTAAGGTCAAAGCACGCCACTGGCTGTCGTTATAAACTTCTTCTTTGGCTGCTGCTTCGTCGCCTGAATAAAACTTCCAGCCACTATTGAAGCTTTCCACTTTACGCCCTACACTTTGCGCACTTACAGCTCCGACTAATAAACAAAAAACAACAAGTACGATATATCCTTTAAAACGCATAACAATTAACTTAAAATCACACCCTTACCCATGAATGGAAAAAGGCATTTCAGCGCCGCAAACTTAGTTCTTTTTTGCTTTGGGTGATGGCGGCGCTACAAAGCTCACGGTGCTTTTGCCCATATCTTTAGAGGTAGCCACCGCAATGCCACGCTGGTCGGCTTTGTTTACGGCACAATAAAAATGGTAAACCAAACCTTTGTATTTAATCACACACGATTTGTGGGCAAACATATTGTCGTACGGTTCTGACGACTGAATCAAATCCTCCCCTTTCCATTCGGTCCAGTTGGCCAAATCGTACGAGCAGGCAAAGCGGTTAAAGGCGCCGCCTTTGTCTTTCCAAAAAGCACCGAAATAAAACATCACCCATACATCGCCCATTTTTTGCAGGTAAGGGTCGCCAGTGATACCGATATGATGGTTAAGTATCGGATTTTTTTCGGCGCGTTTCCAGTTTACCATATCATCAGAAAAAGCCATACCGATACGCTCGGCGCCGCGCTTTTTATTCAGGCTGTCGCCGTTGGCGTTGTAATACATGATAAATGGATGGCCAAGGCTTTTAGATTTATCCCAAATAACGGTTTCTTTGTACTGGGTATGATTATCCCACCACTGCACGTTAGGGTCGGTAGCCATTAAAACAGGTTTGCCCAACCGCTGCCACTCATGGGCAACCGACGGGTCTTTTTCTGTAAAAGCCATGCTGATAGACAGCAAACCCTTTTCGTACCCGCGGTCGTGCCCACCAAAGTACGACATCCAGTATTTATTCTGATACTTTTGCAACTCATAATTGCCTCCCCATTTGGTGTCTTGCAGAGCCGGGTAGCCTGCTTTTTGATTGCTGTCCCAATCGGTAGAATCACTAAAAGACATGATGCGGCCTAACTGTTTCCAGTTCAATAAATCCTTACTGTTGGCCAGCCAGGTTTCGTAACCACGGCCGTTAAAAATCAGGTAGGTCATGTACCACTGGTTGTTTTTACGAAACACAGTAGGGCAATCCATTTTTTTACCATTGTCTTCGGGTGTTAACACCATGCCGTATTTGTATGGAGTTTTAACTTCAATATAAACTTTCTGCATTACGTCATCCGCAACTTCTTTTTTAGCGGTTTGTGCCCATGCAGTGGTAGCAATAATTATGAAGACTAAAGCCAGCAATTGGCTTTTTATTGCCCTAAGGTGTTTCATGATGATATCTATATATCGTTAGTGAGTTCTATTTTTTTGTTGAATCCTATTAGTAAAGCTATGGTTTAGTCTACCACGATGTGGTATTTGCCGGAACCTACCTTAAGCATCGCTTTCCCGTTGTTAATTGCAGCAACTGCTGTTTTGCCATTGACAGACAATTTAGCTGCTTTGCTTGCCGGTAAGTAAACTACCGCATCGGTATTGGCCGGAATTTCAATATCCAACGTAAACCGCGCCCTTTCACGCTGCCATTTACTGCCGATGGTACCGTATGGTGTTTCTGTTTTGGCTTCGGCACGGTTGATGTCGCCCACCGGTTCAGGACGAATTTCGATATGATTGAAGGCTACACTGTTGGGCGACTGGCGGATACCTGCCAAGCCGCTGTAAAACCATTCCATCAAATGTCCCAGCATCAGGTGGTTGTTAGATACCCCCGGCAGCGCCTGCCACGATTCGGTGAGGGCCGTGGCGCCTTTGGCCAACTGGTAGCCATAACCCGGTACGTCCGAACGATTGTTCATGGCATAAATGACGTCCGAACGTTCTTCGTCGTCCAGCACACACAGCAGGTAGCGGTATCCAATATCACCGGCAGTTAAGCTATTGTTGCGGTTACGTAAATCCTGCACAATATTCTCCACTACCACAGCTTTATATTGCGGCTCTACCACACCACAATAAACGGCCATCGCATTAGCCGTTTGGCTGCCAGTGCCGTACTGTTTGGTCTGCGGATTAAAAAAACTTTTGTTAAATGATTGCTTTACTTCTGATGCCAGTTTTTGGTAATGCGTCGCATCATTTGGCTTGCCTAACAACCGGGCGATTTTTTCGGCAATTTGCAAATCATAATAATAAATAGCGGTAGCCGTGATGCCCTTAGGTGTATTTTGAGACAGGCCCGGCGATTTCGGACCGATATCATACCAATCGCCTAAGCCTTGCGTCAGTATGCCCCTATCCGCTTTGCCTGCAAGGTAGTTAAGGAAGCGTTGCATCGTTGCGTAGTTATCCGCCAAAACCTGCTTATCGCCATACCATTGGTATACGTACCAGGGCAAAATAACCGCATTGCTCCCCCATTCGGGCGAGTCGCGGAAGGGCTCCGTAAATTGGGTAAACTCGGGTGCGATTTCGGGAATTAAGCCTTCCGGTGTTTGCGCTACCTGCATATCGTTGATACACTTGCGGCTCAGGTTGGCAATATCATAGATATATTGCATCGAACCTCCCACCAGATGGGCTTCTTCCAGCCAACCCAGTTTTTCGCGGTGAGGGCAATCGGTAAACACGCTGGCCATATTGCTTTTGATGGCTCAGTCAATCAGGCTGTAAGTTTTGTTGAACAAATCGTTATTGCACGAAAAACTGCCTGTTGCTGCAGCTGCGTTGCGCGTATGCAAACCTTTAACAGCTATCAAAACCGGCAAACCTTGTTTATTTTCTTTACCCTGTGGTACGGCGCCCTCTACCTGTAAATACCGGAAGCCATAATAAGTAAAACGTGGCTGCCACGTTTCTTCGCCGTCGCCTTTTAATACATAGCTATAATAATGAGGTTCTCCTGAACCGCCTTGATTAGCCGAACCATCGGCAGCTTTTACCAATTCGGAAGGCGTAATTTTTACCGTATCGCCTTTTTTTCCTTTAACCGTAATTTGCGGTATACCTGAGGCATTTTGGCCTAAGTCAAACATGAATTTATCGTTGCCCAAATCGCTTACCTTTTGCGGCGTAAACTGGTCAAATATTTTTAGCGGCTCGGCCAGTTGCGAGTTTAATATCGGCGAACCATCTACGATTACCACCTTTTTCCAGGCTTTATCATCAAAGCCTGTTGTGTTCCAACCCTTTTGTTCCAGGTTGGCATTGTAATCCTCGCCGCCGTAAATACTAGTAAAGGTGATGGGCGACGGCGATGTTTTCCAGGTTTCGTCACTTATTATGTTTTCAATAGTACCGTCGGCGTATTCGGTAACCAACCGGCATATCATTTTAGGATAACCGTATGCACCGGTAAGTTTGCGGTAACGTTTATCACGCGGTATGAAATAAAACCCGTTACCCAGCATTACGCCGATAGCGTTGTTACCTTGCTGAATGTTTTGGGTAACATCAAAAGGCACGTAAAGCGCCTGCTTGTCATAGGCTGTCCACCCCGGGTCTAAAAAGTGGTCACTGATTTTTTTACCATTGATGCTCAACTCAAAATGGCCCAGGCCGCAGATGTATAAAGTTGATTTTTTTACCCGCTTTTTTACGGTGAAAGTTTTACGCATCAGCGGCAATACATCGTTCAGCGTGCCCAACCTCTTCGGTCCGCGCCCATGCAACAGCGGCACAATTCGCGAGGAGTCCGGCAGCTTTTCGTAAGCAATCCATTTGGCACCCTTCCAATCCTGAGTGGCAAGCAGTCCCATTTGCCAGCTTTGGGGCGTACTCCAACCCGTGACATGTTTTTGGTTATCCCAAAGCATCACCTTCCAATAATAAGTTTTTGCGCTTTGCAAGGACTTACCCCGGTAAGGAATTTGAATGGATGTTGATGAACTTACCTTTTTTGAATCCCAGACGTTGCCAGCGTTTTTTTGTAACGCAGCCAGGTTATCAGCAACTAAAATATGATAAGCCGTTTGTTTGATGTTTAACCCGCTGCTCTGCAACTGCCAGCTCAATTTCGGCGACTCCGTTTCTACACCTTGCGGATTGACTTTGTATTCGCATTTTAAAGTGCCCACCTGCAAGCTTTGCGCTAAGCTGTGTAAGGGTAACAAAACAAGAAACAGGTAAAACTTCTTCATCATTGGTTTACAAAAGTTTTGATTACTGCATTTCAATACTGGCTATACTCAACCCCTCGGCTGCAAGCGCTGTAATAACAACCCGGTAGTTACCCGCATTAATGCTAGTACCGGTAGTTGTAGCTACTGTGCCCGACTTACCCTTTTGCACGGGTTTAAAAGATAGTTGCTCGGTCTTCATCACCGTACCATCGGCCGCCAGCAGTTGCATATTTGCGGTAAAGGTCTGACTGGTAAAATTGTAGTACTTGATACGCAAGGCATATAAATCGGCTACGCCGGGGCTGATGTTAAATACGGCCGTACTCTGATTGTTACCAAAACGGATTACCTTACGTCCGCTCAGGGTATCTGTTTTGGCGCTGCCCTGTGCCAACGCGTCATCGGCCTTGTAAGTCACCGTTTTTCTTAAATCGGTAGCGGGTTCTAAAGTATTGGCCGGTAACACTATAGCAATGTACATCAGAGCACCCTTGTTTTCTTTTAATCCAACCTGCTCACTCTGTTTATAACGCTTACGGTAAAGCGGCATATCATGCCCGCCTTGTGCGCTTAGCTGTAAACTCAAGCCGGTAACCTCAAAATCTTTCAGCCAGTCGGGTCTTTCTGCGGCCGCCGCGTCCATAGCAATATACAAGTCACCGTCTTGCGCCATGATAAACTGCCCTGCGCCTGTGCTTTTCGGATCATTAGCCATCTGGATCCACTCCGCTCCGTATAGTGACGACGGCAATTTATTGAACGTAGTTTTGCCATCGCCGGCGTAAACGTGGTCGCCGATATCCAACCATGTTTTAGCCTTGACTGCCTTAGAAGCTTTAATATTCTTAATAATACCTGACGGCGATGGCGCGGCTATTAATTTGTTGTTTGATGAACTGATAGCAATAGCCGAAACAATGGCCTGGCTCGAATAAACCTCGGGAAAGGTGATGTTTAAACTACCGCCCTTTACAGTTGCCATAATTACTTTTTTAAGCCCGGTGTTGTAGCCGGCTTCTTTCCAGATATCAAGTTTTGAGATGAGTGTTTTGCCATTAACCGCTACGTCAAACTGCCGCCAGCCGCTGCAATCCATGCCGCCCCCCGTACCATACCATGGTTCGTTGAAATATAACTCAATTTGGTAAGTACCATCAGCAACCGGGAAATGGTACTGCAGCTTTTCCATTCCGTACCGGTAGGTTTGCAACAGCTTGCCATCGGCGGTATTGCGCACCGCATCAAACGTACGTTGCTGACTCGCAAAAAATGCAGGAATGCCTTTGTAATCGTCCGTCCATGATGTTGAACCCCAGCTGTTAGCCGAACTTTGATGCACATCGGCCTGCCACACATTGCCATGCGAATCGGTATACTCCGGTCCGCCGCAATTGACACGGTACAGATATTTTTGACCTGTAGCCGGCTTGAACAGGTCGCGCTGGTTGGCAAACAGTTGTTGGTAGTTTGGCGACTGAGGTAGGTTATTTAGAAAGATATAATCCTGCGCTACCGGCTTGCCGTTTACATAGCCCACGGCATACAGAACATTATATTTTATGTTGACTTTATCCCACTGAAAGTGCGTACCTATTCCCTTGCTTTTCTGACGACCTAATGATGCAGATTTTACATCATTGAATAACTCCACCTCATCGCAGTTGGAATAAACAGTGATACTATCCTTTACGCCCGGCGATACCCAGCGGTTTGGCCATGTGTGAGATACAATGTAAGCCATAGGCTCGCGGTGCTTGTCGGCATAGTTGGCCCTGAACATGTAAAACACATCCAGCGGCTGTCCCCAGGGAGTAAATAAACCTTTGTAGTTGATAGGCCCTACGCGGTCTAATTCGCGGTAACCCTCGCCGCCTTGTATACGGCCAGGGTTTTCGTGCGAGTACAGCAACCAATGATACTGCCCGGCCACTTCGTTTTTAGCAGCTTCGGCTAAACGCACTTTGGTTTCCATCAGTTGCGTCATGCGGTCTTCGCTCACGGGGCCGTTGACTACAAACGGGCCTTCGGTATGTAGCTCCAAGCTACGCCAGGCACCATACTCGCCTACCAGTATTTGTTTTTTTAAGTCGTCGGCATAGGTCAAAGGGTTGCCGCCATACGTGCCCGTCCAGTTTTGCGGTACGTCCCAGTCGGTACCCTTACCGCCATTACAGGTCGTTACAGGTCGTTGGATAGATGCGGTCGGGTCAAGCTTTCTGATTAACTCCGTGCATTCGCGGGCAAAGTCTTCGGGCAATTTGCTTTCGTTCTCCAAACCCCACATGGTTACTGACGGACTGTTACGCCTTTCCTTAATCCAGTCGACAATCAACTTTTTATAATTTTCTCTGAACTGCGGTGTGTTGTACCAGATATGTGCCGAAAATTGCGGCCACCAGAGCAACCCCAACTTATCCCAATATTGCTGATATTCTAAATTATGCGGCTGATGCGCATCCCGGAAAGCATTGAATCCGGCTGCGCGTACCTGCATAACCCGGGCCTTTATTTCCTGACTGGTAAAGGCATGACTGCGGCCCATTAAATGCTCGTATTCGCCAATACCGTTGATGAATACTGGTTTACCGTTCAGGTAAAAACGGCCATCACCGTTTTTGGAAGTCAGCGGCCATTCTACCCAACGAATGCCGTAAGGCGTGTTTATCTCATCAACAGCTTTACCGTTTTGAATAATGCGCGTTTGCAAGCGGTACAGATACGGGTTTTGTAACGACCATAAATGCACCGAACCAACTAAATTGAATTTCTGAGGTATTGTCGCCGCTGTTGCCGGGCCGAACTGCCTGCTGGCTTTAAGGCTTGCTACCGTTTTACCTGCGGCATCCAACAACTTACTTTCAACAACGATATTCGCCGCCTTATTGCAGTAATTTTTAATTTCGGTTTCCAGGTTAATGGTAGCTAATTTTTCAGATACCGTTGTGTCATTCCATAAATGGACACCAAAGGGCTCGACTCTTACCTGGCTAACTGCCATTAAATGGACGGGCCTGAAAATCCCCATCGGCTGCGAGCCTTCCGAAAAGCCAACTTCATCAGAGCAACCTCCGCACACCCAAGGTAAATCCTGAATATTGGCCGGATGGTCAGCCCACACGGCCAGCACATTCGCTTTATCAGTGTGAATGG
>CAXYKR010000398.1:0-10985 GCA_964277815.1 uncultured Mucilaginibacter sp.
ATGTTTGAGCTCAGAACAAGATGAAAGACAATAATAAAGCTGATAGACCTAAAAATTTCCGACGGATACCGAACAGGAGAATAACCCCGAAACCTCCGCGCTTTAACTTCATGTGGCTATATGCTATCGTGATTTTGGCGTTACTGGTGGTGCCTTACATTTTGAATGGCAGCGGTGGTAAAAAAATAGATTTCAGAGACTTTGAAGCCATGTTGCAACGCGGCGACGTTGACCGCATTGTGGCTTACAAAGACGGCGACCGTGCCGTTGCCGAAGTTTACATTAAAAAAGATAGTTTAACCACTAAGCGTGAATACGCCGACCTGAAAGACAAGCGCTCTTTCAGCATGAACTCATCAAGCCCGCAGTTCTGGTTCACTGATGCTTCTTTCGACAGCATGAAACAATCGGTATTAAACGCCGAAAAAGACATGCCCGAAGCAGCTAAAGTACCTATCCAATTTGAGCAGCGCGAGAGTTTACTGTCAAACTGGCTGGTACAAGGCATCATTATGCTGGTATTGTTTGCAGGTTTGTGGTTATTCATCATGCGCCGCATGTCGGGTGGTGCCGGTGGTGGCCCTGGCGGTCAAATCTTCAACATCGGTAAATCAAAGGCTACCCTGTTTGACAAAGAATCGCAGGTTAATGTGACCTTTAATGATGTTGCCGGCCTACAAGAAGCCAAAGAGGAAGTAATGGAAATTGTTGATTTCCTGAAAAATCCTAAAAAGTATACTAACCTGGGTGGTAAAATACCTAAAGGTGCATTACTGGTGGGTTCGCCAGGTACCGGTAAAACCCTGATGGCTAAAGCCGTTGCCGGTGAGGCTCAGGTGCCTTTCTTCTCGCTGTCGGGTTCTGACTTTGTGGAGATGTTTGTAGGCGTCGGTGCATCACGTGTGCGCGACTTATTTAAACAAGCTAAAGACAAAGCCCCATGTATCATTTTTATTGACGAGATTGATGCGATTGGCCGTGCCCGTGGTAAAAACAATATTGTTGGTGGTAATGACGAGCGCGAAAATACCTTGAACCAGTTACTGGTTGAAATGGATGGTTTCGGTACCGACTCTGGTATTATCATCTTGGCTGCTACTAACCGCCCGGATGTATTAGACTCTGCTTTAATGCGCCCCGGACGTTTTGACCGCCAGATATCTATTGACAAGCCCGACCTGATTGGTCGTGAGCAAATCTTTAAGGTACACTTAGGCCCGTTAAAACTGGCCGAAGGTGTGGATGCCAAGAAACTTTCGGCACAAACGCCTGGCTTTGCCGGTGCAGAGATTGCCAACGTTTGTAACGAAGCTGCCCTGATTGCTGCCCGTCGCGACAAAGCTGCCGTGGATATGCAGGATTTTCAGGATGCAATTGACCGTGTAATTGGCGGTTTAGAAAAGAAAAATAAAATTATCTCTCCTGAAGAAAAACGCATTGTTGCTTACCACGAAGCTGGTCACGCTATTGCAGGCTGGTTTTTGGAGCATGCTGACCCACTGGTTAAGGTATCCATTGTGCCTCGCGGTGTTGCTGCTTTAGGTTATGCGCAGTATTTGCCAAGGGAGCAGTTCTTGCATACTACCGAGCAGTTGATGGACGAAATGGTGGTATCTATGGGTGGCCGTGTAGCCGAAGATATTGTGTTTGGCCGTATATCAACCGGCGCCTTGAGCGATTTGGAACGTATTACCAAACTTGCTTATGCCATGGTTAAAATTTATGGTATGAATAACAAGGTAGGTAACCTGTCGTTTTACGACCCGCAAGGCGAATACCAGTTTAACAAACCATACTCAGATACGACTGCCGAGCTGATTGATGCCGAGGTACGTGGCTTAATTGACGGCGTGTATCAACGTACCAAAGAATTACTGAACGAGAAACGCAGTGGTTTGGAGTTATTAGCTTCAAAACTGCTGGAGAAAGAAGTATTGTTCCAGTCAGACTTGGAAGAATTGTTAGGCAAACGGCCGTTTGACAGCCGCACTACTTACGACAAATTTGTAAACGGTGAGGCCGCTTTAAACCCGGAAGCAGACAACAACGCCATTCCGGAAAGCGTGACCAACCCGGAGACTGCCCGTATAGAAGGCAACAACAATTAATAGTTAATTACTTTTTATATCTTTAAAGCCACTACCAAAGTAGTGGCTTTTTTTCGTATGAAGGATAACACGACGGCTAAAGAAAAAATGTTGAAGAAAGTGCGCAAGGCATTATTGGAGCGCCGTGATAATCCTTACCCCAACCTGGAAGACCAGCCTCTGTACGAGCAACCGTCCGAAGATGATATGCTGGAGGTAATGTTTGCAGAAGAGTTTATTGCAGTAGCCGGGCAGTTTATGTTTTGCGAAGACGAAATACAATTTATCGAGTCGCTGCTTAACCTGGCCGAAGAGCGCAACTGGCATAAAATTTACTGTTGGGAGCCTCAGTTGCAAAAGATACTGGACCTTTACGGATACCCCTTTTACGAAACCGATAAAGACTTTGACCAGGCCGAAGTAGGTTTTACCTTATGTGATGCCTTGGTAGCACGCAACGGGAGTATTATGCTCACCAACGCGGGTATGGCCGGCCGCCGCCTCAGCATCTACCCATCGGTACATATTGTGTTGGCTTACACCTCGCAGTTAGTACTCGACCTGAAAGATGGGTTTAAACTGATTAACGAAAAATATAGCCGCCGTTTACCGAGTATGATAACCACCATTACCGGACCAAGCCGCACGGCAGATATTGAGAAAACATTGGTATTAGGTGCACACGGCCCTAAAGAGCTGTTTGTGTTTTTACTGGATGGGTAAACGCTTTCTTTGATTATCAGTAAATTACTTTGCACACCACTTCCGTACAATAAGCGTTCGCTTTTGATACATAGCTGAATTTGAATACATCACAAAATACTAACAATCAATAATATAAGTAACGGCATTGTATTGGCGCTGATAATAGCCTAATGTGTTGTTATGTTCATCATATATCTTAAAACCGCCTGGCGAAATTTAGTTAAACAGAAAGCTATTTCGGCTATTCACCTGGCAGGCCTCTCGGTTGGCATTGCCGTTACCTTATTGCTGGGACTTTGGGTTTGGGACGAATTGAGTTTCAACAAATCTTTTAAAAACTACGACCGCATTGCCCAGGTTGAGCAAAACGTTAAAAACAATGGCGAAGTACAAACTTGGTCGCCTACTCCCTATCCCTTGGCGGCCGAACTCCGCAAAACCTATGGCAGCGATTTTAAACATGTCGTACTCTCTACAGGTACTGGCAAGCATTTGCTTTCGGCCGGAGATAAAAAACTCAGGTTACCGGGCATGTTTATCGAAGCTGACGGTCCTGTTATGTTTAGCTTACGCATGCAGCAGGGCGATATCAACGCATTACAAGACCCCTCGTCCGTTTTAATTTCGGCCTCGGCGGCTAAAGCTTATTTTGGCGATAGTAATCCACTGCAAAAAATCATCAAAATTGATAACCATATAGATGTTAAAGTAGCAGGTGTATTTGATGACTTCCCCAACAATACCAGCTTTGCCGGTTTAGCTTTTATGGCCAGTTGGCAAATCTATTTTAATAATACCGACTGGATAAAAAATTCCCCCGAGCCATGGCGCCCCAATGCTTTTACCACTTGGGTGCAATTAGCTGATAATGCAGACATTGATCAGGTATCGCATAAAATAAAGGATGCAAAAATGCGCCACCTGAGTGGTGAACTCGTTAAACAAAAGCCTGTTTTGTTTTTACACCCCATGGCCAAGTGGCATTTGTACGAAGATTTTAAAAACGGCATTAATACCGGCGGCAGTATACAATACGTAAGGATGTTTAGCATTATCGGCATTTTTGTGCTGCTGCTGGCTTGCATAAACTTTATGAATTTGAGCACGGCCCGTTCCGAAAAGCGGGCGCGGGAGGTAGGCGTACGCAAAGCCATAGGCTCGGCCAGGCAACAGTTGATAATGCAATTTTATACCGAGTCGGCCTTATTTGTAATGCTGGCCTTTGTACTGGCCTTGGTATGGGTGCTGCTGGGTTTACCTTTATTCAACCAACTTGCCCAAAAACAAATTAACCTGCCCTGGCAACAACCGTTGTTTTGGTTAACTGCCATAACCTTATGTGCACTTGTAGCTTTGGTAGCAGGCTGCTATCCTGCTTTATATTTGTCGTCGTTTAAACCGGTTAAAGTACTTAAAGGCGCATTTAAAGCCGACTTACTTTCTGCAGCTCCGCGCAAAGTATTGGTAACGGTACAGTTTGTGGTATCGGTAGTCCTTATTATTGGCACTGTGGTGGTGTTTAAGCAAATACAGTATGCTAAAAACAGGCCCATTGGCTATGATAATAACAGCTTAATTTCTGTCCCGGCATCGGCCGCTGTACAGCAGCATTTTGAAGTAATAGAAACCGAGTTGCGTAACAAGCATGCCATCTCGGCCATCAGTATGGCCGGGGCTCCGCCTACCGAAATATTTTCGACCAGCAGCGGCTTTGCCTGGCCAGGCAAGGATCCGGATATGAATGTTGATTTCCAGACAAACGACGTAAGCTATAATTACGGCCAGACTATCGGCTGGGAGTTTGCTGCCGGACGGGATTTTAGTAAGAAGTTCGCATCTGATTCCACTGCTGCCATCATCAACGAAACTGCAGCTAAGTTTATGGGATTGAAAAATCCGGTTGGCCAAACCATTACGGCTGACGGCAGGCCGATTAACATCATTGGCGTGGTAAAAGACATGGTGGTACAATCACCCTTTGAACCCATTAAACCCACCATTTACGGCTTGTCAGCTAATCCCGGCGGCGTAATATTACTTAAGCTTAATCCTGCGGTTAATGCCACTACGGCATTGCAACAGATTGAGAGCATCTTTAAAACCTACAACCCAACCGGGTTATTTGAGTACCAGTTTGTAGACGACCAGTACGCTCAAAAATTCAGCAGCGGTCAGCGTATCGGCAAATTAGCCTTCTTTTTTGCAGCGTTGGCCATCTTTATCAGCTGTTTAGGTATGTTTGGTATGGCTACCTTTATGGCCGAGCAGCGCTTTAAAGAGATAGGTATACGCAAGGTTTTAGGCGCATCAGTAGCGCAAGTATGGTTATTGCTTTCTAAAGAATTTATTGCCATTGCTGTAATTGCCCTGGTAATAGCCAGCCCTATTGCTTATTACGTGATGCACCAATGGCTGCAAAACTTTTATTACCGCTCGGCTATATCCTGGTGGATATTTGCGGTAGCCGGTATAAGTATAACACTCATTACCTTAATTACGGTAAGCTATCAATCCATTCAGGCGGCATTAGCCAACCCGGTAAAAACATTAAAAAACGAATAGAGGGTTGTTAAAATGAGATAACGCAAAAAGGTGAACTGATTAAAGTTGTTCACCTTTTTGCGTTATGGTCGTAATTTAATGGGAGCATCAACTTCCACGTCATTACGGATTGGTTGACCACAATCCTACCTCTTTTACAAAGGCACGTTGCGGAAGCTTGAGGTTGTTGATGACCAGAAAAGCCAGGTCTTCGGGTTGTAATACCTTTTCGGCGTTGCCATCGGTAAAATTGGCGTTGATGGTCATTTCAGTAGCAATGGTACTTGGGTTTACGGTGGTTACGCGAATATTGGACTTCCTTACCTCTTGCATCAAAGCCTCGGTAAAATTAATGATGGCCGCTTTAGAGGCACCGTACGCACTCATTTTAGCCGCACCTTTTAATCCGGCGGTTGAAGCCACGTTGATAATATCTCCTTTGCCTTGCTGCATAATCAGCGGCAGCACCTCGTGCACCATGTAATATGTACCCAGTACGTTAATCCGGAACACCTGCTCCCACTCTTCTACCGGTAACTCCAGGATATTGCCTACTTTTAATACGCCGGCATTATTAACCAGTATATCTATCGTTTTCAGTTCGTCCATAATTTTGGCTACGGCCGTTTTTACATCTGCCAGGTTGCCCACATTTGCTGTGGCGTAGGTGACTTTGATATCTGAATGATTTTGTTTGATTTCGGCAGTAACGCTTTCTAAATCCTGGGCTGTCCGGGCAATGAGTCCAAGATTTACGCCTTCGGCAGCTAAGGCTACGGCCATGGCCTTACCCAAACCTTTACCAGCCCCTGTTATAATTGCTGTTTTTCCTTTTAATGATTGCATTTTTTTGAATGGTGTTTCTTTCTAAATACGTGGTTATCTAAAATGTTTAGATGGCGGCCGCATTTTTACAATACGCCCAAACCAGAGGTGGTTACTCAAATCGGTTTTGTCAGGATAGATAGATTGCTTGATAATAAGTATTAAACTTTTGCCCGTAGCTAAAGTCCTATATTTTCAACACTACCTTATGAGAATCTTAGCCATTAAATTACTGAACCTTTCTGTTGCTATATTGCTGTCTGTTACCGTTAACGCACAGAGTTATACCGTCTCGAAAGGAAAAGACACTTGGGGCGATAGCGTGACTACTTACAAAAATTCCAGCGGTACCGTTACTCGTCAAATGGTTGAAAGCACGGATATATTTGGAAACAAAATCATAAAATATCTTGGTGCTGACGGCACTGAAATTAAATCTGTTAAAAAGTCGACCGACATTTTCGGGAATAAGAAAGTGGATATATCGAAAAACGGGAGACATGCAGGAACGATAAAACAAACCACCAATATTTTTGGCGACCAAGAAACCAGTTTTACCGGCGCCAACGGCGAGAATATCAAGTCAGTCAAAAACTCCACTAACATATTCGGCGACCGTTCTGCTACCATACGTGAAAATGGCAGGACCATTGAGTTGAAAACCACGACTGATATTTTTGGAAATAAGACTTATAGTTTAACCGAAAACAGCCGGCTTGTTGCAACATTGAAAACATCAACAGATATTTTCAATAATAAGCAGCAACAACTCACCGATAACAGCGGACGAACCATTGCGACTATTAAATGGACGCGCGATATTTTTGACAACATTACCAAAAACGTTACGGACGAATCGGGCAGACAAGTATTTACCTCAACCGTAAAGAAAGACATTTTTGGTAATGCGGTAACAACAATTGATGGCGACTTGCACAACGAATCATTCCGCAAGATTGAAACCTATCTGCATTTATTTAGCCAGTGGGACGATATTGATTAAGTTGCCATACCTACTATTTCCCTGGATTGTTTAACCAAAAAGCTTACCGAAAGAAAAATCCGGCGAGCGCATTTCAATCTCGTTTCGGCTGGATGCCTGCTGGGCTTCAGTTGCATAAACAAACATTTGTTTTTCATAATCGGCTATGGCAGCATGCAGGGTGTCGAACTTACCGTTAGTCAAGCTTTCCGACAAAATCAGGGCATCTAACAAACCGCTGTTTACCCCCTGCCCTGCAAAAGGCGGCATTAAGTGCGCTGCATCGCCAATTAGTGTGATAGGCAAAGGCCGGTTACTTTTCCAGGGGTGGTTTAAAGGTAGCTTCCGGGTAGGCAATCCAACAAAAGGAACAGTAGCTTGCAGTAATTCATGAAAACGTCTGTCCCACTGGGTAAACCTGTTTAAGATAAAAGAACGGACTTGGTGTGTATCCTGAAAATCTAATCCACCGGTCCCCTCCCACTCTTCAGGCTTTTTAAAAATGATACCATAGGTTAATGCGCCCCTATTATTAGGATTAGCCACCAGTAAATTACCATGGCTCGACGCTATTAACCGGTTACTATTACACCACTGATAAAATGCTGGACATTGCGTTTGTGGCTCGGGCACATCCCCCTGAATTATTAAGGTTCCGGTTTCTTCCATTTCAATATCGGTAACGTAATGTCTCACTTTAGACATCCCACCGTTGGCTACAATAATCATATTAGCTGTTTGACTCATTTGATTATCAAAATTGAGCACCCATTGATCATGCCGCACTTCAAGGTCTGTTAACTTGCTATCCCATAATACAGTACCATCGGTTAAACTGTTAAGCAACAAAGTTTTTAAGTCGTTCCTGTTAATTTCCGGGTTATTGTAGCGGTTTTCGGGTGTGATATTTTTAGTCATCAGGATTTCTCCTTTTACATCAACTATGGTAATCCCCATCGGTATAGCTGCGGCAAAATAATAATCTAACAACCCGGCGGCTTTTAAAGCATCTTGCCCCGAGCCTTTATGCAAATCGAGCGTACCGCCCCAAATACGGGCTTGTGCATTGGTATCTTTTTCGTAAACTGATACTGATACGCCTTTTTGCTGTAATAAACGGGCCATGGTTAAACCTACCGGGCCTGCACCAATGATGGCAACTTTTTTATAATGAAGCAGCATAACTGTTATAATTATTGAACTATACAAAGTTGAGCATCACCTTAAAGATAAAATAGCCATATTAGCGCTAAAAATAGTCGTAAAAGACTTTATGAGATGACTATAAAAACGGTGCCTTTAGTATTAATGAGATTAGCTCAGGCTTTGGGCACCACCCTGCAAGGCCACCGGCTGGTTATACCACCAAAATTTGGCCAGGGTTATTGTTCAGGTTTTGTTTTTAACGAGCATATCCGACTGCTTATTGCCGATTATGAGTTAAATCAGGACCTGCCCTTGCCCAACCCGGATGTTGACGCTGTCAAAAAAACAATATTCTTTAAGTTTCAACATGTCTTTCCGGGTAAAGAGCAAGGGGTCCAAGCACATCAAGTCAGTAACCATCCATCTGTTTTAATTGGCACCAGTCGTATCAATACGGATGAGGTTATCGCTATTCATACCAATAATGCGATTATTAACATCGAAGTGGATGCCGCCTACTTAAACAACCTATTTGGGGTAGCGCAAAGGTCGCCGGTGTTGCAGAGCCTGTTAAACAACACACAACCTTTGTTATTTGAGCAGATTATTCATCCGGCATTGCAGACGGTGGTAAATAGCATACTATCTGAGCCTGTAAATGCAACATTTGAACTGTTCTTTTTAAAGATAAAAGCAGAAGAACTGGTGTGTAGGCTTTTGATGGAACTGGAAAAGCGGGACGAGCAACCCGTTTATGCATTGAATAGTCGCGATATAAAAGCCATTTACCAGGCAAGAGAGAGGTTATTAAATCACCTGAATACACCGCCCCTGATTAATCAATTATCCGTTGATGCCGGCATGAGCCCAACTAAGCTGAAACGACTGTTTAAGCAAATTTTTGGTAACAGTATTTTTAGCTATTATCAAAACGCCAGAATGCAGGAAGCCGCACGGTTGCTGCGCGAAGAGAAATTATCCGTATCAGAAGTCGGTTACCGCCTGGGCTTTACTAACCTCAGTCATTTCTCGAGAGTATTTGAAGAACATATCGGCATAAAGCCGAAGCGGTATAGTTTGATGTAAATGCAAAGCAGCGCGTAGCTAAAAGTACAATTCAGCAATACAAATACAAAGTTTCTATTCCTACAGAAACAGCAATCAGGGCAAGAAACAGCACATAAAACCCTAAACCAATAATTAAACTATTACCCTTTACTACTGCCTAATAATCAATGGTTAAATAATCATTTTATCATTATTTTGTAGCCATTTACTTGACCCGCTTTTGCTACTTTCGCCCTAACAACCCCTATAATTTAAACTTCAAGATGAAAAAAATCGTAATTTTATCATTGCTTATTTGCTGCTTTTCGGTTGCTTATTCGCAGAGTTGTAACAGCTTTGGCACTGGTGATATCTGTCAAAACTTTAAAAACAATAATCAAACTCAAAAATATCAAGCATGTTGTTCATGTGGTAACAGCCCCCAAAGAACCAACACTACGGGTTGCCCGCCAAGCGCACCGATTAACAAAGGTCTTATTTTTTTGATTATGGCGGGATTAGGGTTTGGTGTATATTCCGTAATCCGTCAGCGTTCCATTATATCACAGTAAATTTCCATTTTAGATAAGTTAACAGTATTATTAACTTATCTAAAATTTACTCGCAGTTATCGCTCGCCTGCTTCAGTTGTATGTTATAATCTACTGCTCATGAAAGTACAAGTTTACTCGTTTGACAAATTGATTGGCACGGCCGACCTGAAAGTTGGAGACAAATATATGGGTGTTCTTTACGGCGAATTCACACCCAACGATGCCTATTACACTGAAGTGCAGCCGAACATATGGGATATCTACAATTTAATTGACACCAGGAATAATTGCTGGGAGCTATTGCAGCTGACCGCAAAAGATAGCAACGGCGTTACTATTGATGCGGTAGGCGGCATCACGATAGCTGATGCAGAAGAGCTACCAAATGAGCCTAAACGCCTTGATATTGCTGGGGTATACTTACAAAAATGGGGTTTGATGTAATCAAATTTGTAAGACATTCAGACTGTTTTGAGCAATTAGCCGGTTCGAAAATATCAAAAGCCTGTCCGCATTTGCTACGACAGGCTTGGAAGTAAGATAATTACATAACATAACGGTTTAATATAAACCCCGCAGGCTCGACAGGCAAGACGCTGCGGGGAGGTAACCGCTACGTTACAGTTCTTTGTCGCCAATCAGTTTGGCATCGCGGGTATTTTTTTGAACAGCAATGGCCGAAAACATGCTTAAGCAAAAGGCCATGGCGTAAAAGCCTTTCTCGCTCCGGGCAATACCGGCATTCCACAGGCCGATAGTTAGCAGTACCATGGAGGCAATAGTGGCAAACCAGCTCAGGCCATAGTATAAGTCGGTTACGGCTAATCCTTCAAACCGGTCTCGTACGCTTTTTTGCACGGAGATTACGGCAAATAAGCCAAACAGCAGGATGGTGAAATAATAACCTTTTTCGTTCAGGTTCATGTCGGCATTCCATAGACCAATATTGTAAGCAGCCATTCCGGTAAGCAAGGCAAACCACGAGGCGCCTATAAAGGCAGCAGTAGGTTTAAAAGGATTTCTACCGTTTTCTCCATGTTTTGACATTGATGAATTTTCGGTGTTGGTGTGTTGTAGCGGTTCCATTTTTATTTTGTT
>CAXYKR010000399.1:0-7183 GCA_964277815.1 uncultured Mucilaginibacter sp.
CTTTAGCCCAGCTAATCATGCTCTGTCTTACCGCATCGCGTACCTTCTGTTTGTTTTCGTCCAGGGTTTCCTGTGGCATATCTTCCCACAAAAAGCGTAAATCGCGTTCCATCGGTACAAAACGCTGCCCGATTGAACGCCCTGCCGACAAGTATACCGGGCCGTCGTAAGCAAAGTTATGGGTTTCGTCCAAGTTGGTTTTTATCGGCGCATGGGTGAGGTAGCTGGTAGCCACTACATGCGGCACACGGGTGCCAAATTTTTCGGCAGTTTTTTTAGTTTTTGCCAGGTGGATTTCTAAAAAGCTGCGGTGTCTGCCGGCCATTTCCACAAACGGGTTGATGGCTTTAATCACACCGGCTCCTTTAGTCCAGCGGGTGCCTATACCGGCGGCCAGGCTCATTACGGCCACTTTACCGGCTTCAATCGCGGCAATCCCTTTAGCTGTTGCCTCTACTTGTTCAATCGAACTTATTTCACCAGGTTCTACGTCTTCAATCAGCGTTTCGGCAGGTAGCCTGTTGCGGGACAAACCAATGCGGCCTTTCTGAATTTCTTCGCGTATTTCTTCGTGCTGAATAAAGTCGAAGCCGTTTTCTCTTTTGATAGCATCTGCTTTTTGATGCTCAACCGATTGGTTTCCCTGGCTGGATGGGTCGGAAACCTGGAACAGATTGCTGACAATAGTGCGCAGCAAAGGGTAAGCCAGGTTGTTTTGCTGGCAGTGTGTGGTGAAATAATCAATCTCAGCACGACGGATGTAAGAAACAGCTGCCGGGTCTTTTTTAACCAAACCTGATACATGAATACCATAGTATTGCTCAGGCATCAGCGCCTCGTTGCCCTCATGCAGGGTACTCCAGCTACCTTTGTGGTTAATGCTCCAGTTATACACTACCGGGTTCATAGCAAAAGGCATCGATGCCGCGAGTTCCTGGCGCGTTTCGCTCAGTATCTCAAGCATTTTGCTTTTTGATTCCTCGTATTTTTCGGGGTTCACAAACGTTCCCATACCGCCGCCCGACATGCCGCCCAGCATCAGGAAACCGTAATAGTCTGCACCAAATCTTTGCTTAGCCTTGCTGATAATCTGCTCGGTAAAGTAAGTTGATGCCCACGGAATAATGGTTTTTATCGGGCCGAAAAAGTTGCTCTCAGTATTGCTGGCAAGCTTTTTAATGTCGCCCTCTTTAATCGACTCCAGGATGTTGTTAAAAATCTGATTGGTTTCCTGACGGGCTACCCAGTCTTTCTCTGACCGGAGCAAATACTTTTCGGTCACCATTTCCAGTATCGGGCCTACGTTAGAGGCCATACCCCCATGCATCAGTACCAACGAATTGGTGATGCGGTCGTAAAACTCAGGGTGTACCCTGTCGCCGGTTAAGATTTCGTGCTTAGGTAGCAGGGAGCCTTTGCTGGTGCCAAATTCGGGGTCGCCTTCGCGGGCAAAGGTGCCGTGGATGGCTTTAATGCCCGGCCATACGCCGCCCGAATCCTGCCAGCCACCGCCCGAACCGCCAATCCACTCGCCTAAAATGGCACGTGAGGCAATTAGCCTGCGTTCGCTTTCTTCTAAGCCACCCTCCAGTTGACGGGTTTGTCCGGTCGCCCGCATCAGCAAGCTGATAATGGAGCCTAACAGGTTGGTAGATACTGCAAAGCGCGAACCTTTAGGGATGTCATTTACACGGGTAACCAATTCAATACCCATGCCTGGCCCAACAATGTTGGCCAATAGTTTAATGAGCGACTGGTTAGTACCTTCAAAAGAGGGAGGAATAAGGCCTGAAGCGATGATGCCGGCTTTAACCAAACTCAGGTAATCGTTACCAAAGTTAAACAGGTCGTCCAGCTCGGTAATATCTTTAGTAGTATTTAAGTCTATACTGGTTACCCGCAGCACCGGTTCGGGGATAACCCGCACGTAGCTATGCAGGGGAGGACGAATATCTTTGTCGCGCCCAAACATGCCAAGGTCGATAGACACGTTTACCACATTGGCGCCATCGGGATAGTCCATTCCCAAAAAGAAAATATCAGACCATCCGCTGTGCGTTAAATCCATACGCACGGAGGTCTGCTCATGCAAAATGGGGTAAAATAACGTGCCCTCGCGCCGTTGCAGCAATTTAGGATGTATTTTAATAGGATGCTGTTCCAAATTGCCCGACCTGAACATCCACTGGTTGCCCTTGCTGGAACGTACACTTTTGCGCACCTGGTTGGCTAACGTTTGGAAAGACAGCTGATGGTAACACTCGGCCAATGCACTAAACAAAGTAGCATTGGGGCCTTGTACTTTCAGCTCCTGGTAAAAAGCATGAATGGCTTGCTCAAACCGGCGCGCCAGTAAATCTTCGAAACCGGCATACGGAACCTTGCCAATTTCAGGCATTTCTTTAGCTGATACTAAGAAAAAGCGAAAGCCGGCATATAAAAACAGGATGGCCCTAACTTTATCATACAGGTTGGTTGTGGTTTTCCGGAACTCTTCCAACTCGAGCAGCGCACTAAGTAATGCTTTCGAATTCATGTGCCGGCTGAGCTCAAAAAATGAGCGGTCACGTTTTTGCGGCTCTGCCGATGTGATGGTTTCAATAAATATATTCATCAGGAAAATAGCAGATTATTTACGGCCTTTGGCTTCAGCCAGCAATTCAACCAGTATACTTAATGTTTCGTCGTGGGCTTCACCGGCCAGGCCTAAGGCAACCTGCGCACGCAGTAAGCCATGCGGGCGGCTCAGGTCGTAGCGTGAGCCCTGCACTTCAAGTGCCAGGTAACGCTCTGTTTGGGCCAGCTCGTGCAGGGCAGGGGTAAGTAATACCGGGTTAGTGCCTTCCTCAATTTGTTTTTTCAGGATATCAAAAACAGTCGGTGTAAGCACGTGCATACCAAAAAAGCACAAGTAATAACCAATACGCAAACCCGGAGTTTGCAGCTCCAGTTCGGCCAGGCTTAACGAAGGTTTTTCAATCAACTTTTCTACCTCGTAAACACCGGTGCTGCCGGGAACATGTCTGCCGGTTACCGTACCGTAGCGGCTAATCAGATGCTCGGGCGTAGGGTTAACCGCCGAAACTGAGCAGTTTTCGGCCGCGGCCAGCTCTAATAACTGGGCAGCGCATCTTTTTCCTTTTTGGTTAGAGGCATACAGGTAATCGCCTAATAGCAGTAAAAAAGCATCATTGCCAACAAACTCGCGTGCGCAGTATACGGCGTGTCCGTAGCCCAATGCTTCGGTTTGTTCTGTAAACTGTACCCTCTCTAAAAACTGGTCAACCTTGGCTGCTTCCTGTTGGGCCCATTCGGCACCGCTAAACGATTTTGTCAGATTATTTTTAAGCGCTGTAAATGCGTTTTGGTAACGCTCGGCATCGCCCGGAGCGCAGATAACGCAAACCTCCTCAATGCCGCTGTCAAAAGCCTCTTCGGCTATAATTTGTATAGTGGGCTTATGCAACCCGTCGGTATCAACCATAGGCAGCATCGCTTTTTGCACAGTATCAGAAACAGGGTACAAACGTTCTCCGCGGGCAGCGGCCGTAATTACAGCTTTTTTTATTTTCATAAGATATTATAATGCTTAAGTGTAATTGCCTTTAATTGATTATATGTTTGATAGTGGAGACACGTACAATCGATTGCAATTCGTGCTAAATATAAGTAAATCGGCAAAAACTTAATATTAAATATAACAGCTTCATTTCTTGGATATATTTAATAATAAAAGTGGTACGCCCTTGATGGAGTAGGATAGAGGAAGATTGCCGTTATTTTGAGAGCAGCGCTAACTGCAACGTTAATTACATTTTTTAAAAGAATATTTTATTAGATTTACAGTAAGATGTTCTCATCTTACTGTAGCACAATTATAATCTTAAACTGTAATGATGAAGACGAAGCGCCAAATCGTGTCGGCGGCGGCAGGCATTGCTATGCTGTTTAGCTTAAAAGTAAATAACCTATTGGCCACAACCGGGGCGCAGGCTTTTGCTGTTCAAAGCGATACTACAAAAAGTTTAGCAACGTATTTTACCTCGGCAACAGCAGCAAGAAGCACGCCTGACGCGGAAGGTTTCATTCGCAGATGGCTATTGTTGGAACCCATCAATAAGCCTAATCGAAGTAATGTTGTTTTTACAGATAGCTATCTAAATAAAACGTTTACCACCGAGTATTTCCCAAACCAGTTTACAATGTTGCCCAAAGATGGCGAGAGCGTAACGGTTGAAGGACAGCAACTCGCCTGGCATGCTTTAGAAAGTAAGAATTTTAACATCAAGCTTTTTAGATTTGCTTCGGGTTTAAAAAAGCAGGTGTATGGCGTTTTATTTTGGGCGGTAACTGTCGTCAATAGTCCCCGTGAGATGAAAGATGTCAGATTGTCTGTCGGGTCAAACTCAGCCTCCATGTGGTGGTTAAATGAAAAAGAAGCTTTACTGTTGTCGGGCGACAGGCGGATGGTCATGGATGATGGCGTATCCGCCCGCATAACGCTTCACAAAGGCAAAAATATTTTACGCGGAGCCGTGATTAATGGTCCGGGTATGAGCGATTTTTGCGTTCGCTTTTTAGATAATCAAGGAGCGCCTGTTAACGATCTCACTATAAGCTATCAATAAAAATCCATTTTTCTACAGCATATCTGGTTTCTATGCCTATTCAAAACACTGTAAAGCTCAAATCAAAGTTGATTGCATTTTTGCTTGCGCTTTGTTCGAGCGGTCAACTTGCTGCACAAGTAGGAAAGCCTTTTATTCATGATCCGTCAACCATCGCAAAATGTGATGGCAAGTATTACACATTTGGTACACGCGGCGGCGGTCTTATATCAGAAGACGGCTGGACCTGGAACCCCGGAGCGGAAAGGCCTGGCGGGGGCGCTGCACCTGATGTTATCAAAATTGGTAACCGTTATCTGGTTGTGTACGGACAAACCGGCGGAGGTTTAGGCGGTGGGCATAACGGTAAAATACTCACGATGTGGAACAAAACACTGGATCCTAAATCGCCAGACTTCAAATATTCGGAACCTGTGGTCGTTGCTTCGTCTGATGGCGTGGAAGATAACGACGCTATTGATCCAGGATTGCTACTGGATCCTAAAGATGGTAGGCTCTGGTTATCCTATGGCACTTACTTTGGTTTTATCCGTTTGGTAGAGTTAGACCCTGGTACCGGAAAACGTAAAGCGGGTAATAAAGCGATTAATATTGCAATCGATTGTGAGGCGACAGATTTGATATACCAAGACGGCTGGTATTATCTGCTTGGTACGCACGGCACATGCTGCGATGGTGCAAACTCTACTTATAATATTGTGGTTGGCCGATCAAGAAAGGTGACCGGCCCATACATGGATAACGTTGGGAGAGATATGCTGAAAGGTGGCGGTAAAATGGTATTGGCAGCTGGCAGCCGGCTTATCGGTCCGGGGCATTTCGGGCGCGTGGTACTTGAGAATGGCGTTCAAAAAATGTCTTGCCATTATGAGGCCGATCTCGACCAAAGTGGGCGTAGCGTGTTGGGTATTCGTCCTTTACTATGGAAAAACGGGTGGCCTGTTGCCGGCAGTAACGTTAAAGAAGGTACTTATGAGATAGAATCAGAAAGAAGAGGATACGCGCTCGAATTAGGCGTTGATTTCGTACGTATGCCGGGTGGTATGCGCAGATTAGATCGCGATGCTGATGAACCGGTTAAACCTGTTCCGTCCCAAGAATTGGCAGATGTACTTAATACCTGGCCCACTGGTAATGTTGCCGTTCGAATAGGCGATTACATGCATCGTCCGCATCAACAATGGACTATTCAGGCCGTTCCAGGCGCTGGCGGCTACTTGGGAGCACCTTACTATAAAATAATTATAGCAGGTACAGAAAGAGCTCTTGCCGCAACTGCCGACGCCGAGGTGGTAACGGTTCCGGCATTTACCGGGGCACCTGAGCAACTTTGGCAAATAGATCAGCTCACTGATGGCGCTTACCGGATTATGCCCAAAATAGTACCCAATACAAAAGACAGGCTGGCTTTAGTTTCGTTAGGTGATAGCTCGCCAACACTTGCCAAATTCAATATGGATAGCGACAATTCTAAATGGAATTTTAAGACATATATCGGCGCGAAATAAATTGAAACGAGGTGTCAAATTTCAGGTAGTAGGGGATGCTTTTTGATTTCAGAAAAGTCATTCTTGAAAGCTTTATAAGATTTAATAATTACCGTTAGTTTGGTTGTTCGCAGGCATGAGCAAGTGATCTTATTTAGGTACACGAATCTAACACACTTCAAGCGCTAAATTTTAGAGCGGAAGTAACCACAAAAAAAGCCCTTCTGATTGCTCAGAAGGGCTTTGTACCCAGGGCGGGAATCGAACCCGCACTCGCTTTAAGGCGAACAGGATTTTAAGTCCTGCGTGTCTACCAGTTCCACCACCTGGGCAGGTGATTAACCTTTTTCAAAAATAAATCCCTTACTGGTAAAGAAGGGATTTGGAGCGAAAGACGAGATTCGAACTCGCGACCCCGACCTTGGCAAGGTCGTGCTCTACCAACTGAGCTACTTTCGCATTTGTTTCCGGAGGCTTTGCTTTTGCGTGACCCCCTTCCGTTTTGGTGATGCAAATATAGACACAAAAGCCTATTCCGCAAATAAAAAATTTAAAAGTTTTTTAACTATTTCATAACTCACTGGCTTTCAAAACATCATTTATCAAATCGCTTTCAAAACCACGGCTCATGGCATACTGTTGCAGCTTGTAACGGCGTTTAAAGGCATCGCTTTCCGTAGTTTGCGACTGCTTTTTATCCAATATCTTTTGTAAAACACTTAAATATTCATCGCCGTCTATCAATTGCAGGGCTTTGCTAATGAGTTTATCCGGTACTCTTTTCAGTTTAAGTCCCTGTTTGATTTTGATGCGTCCCCAGCCTTTCATCCTGAATTTACCCTGGGCGTAGGCTTTGGCAAAGCGCTCTTCGTTTAAAAAGTTACCTGTAATCAGCTGGCTAATTACGCGCTCCACACCATCAGGGTACATGCCCATGTCGTAAAGCTTATCGCGCACTTCCTGCTGCGAGCGTTCCTGGTAGGCGCAAAACTGTTCGGCTTTGGTTAGGGCTGTTTTTTCGTCTGTAATTCTCTTCTTTTTCGGCTCATCCATGCAAACCAAATTTAC